>JAFAKB010000084.1 GCA_019235885.1 Candidatus Eremiobacterota bacterium
ATGCCTGCCCACAGCGTCGATTTCATCGATGAAGATGATGCAAGGTGCGTTCTTTTTACCCTGCTCGAAGAGGTCACGAACGCGGCTGGCGCCCACTCCGACGAACATCTCGACGAAATCGGAGCCCGAGATCGAGAAGAACGGCACGCCCGCCTCGCCCGCAATTGCGCGCGCGAGCAGCGTCTTGCCGGAGCCCGGCGGTCCGAGCAGCAGCACGCCCTTGGGGATGCGCGCGCCGAGCGCCTGGAACTTCTTCGGGTACTTCAGGAACTCGACGACCTCGCCCAGCTCTTCTTTCGCCTCGTCGACGCCGGCGACGTCGGCGAAGGTCACCTTGGGCCGGTTCTCGCTGAGCAGCTTGGCGCGCGAGCGGCCGAACGAGAGCGCTTGGCTGCCGCCGCTCTGCGCCTGCCGCAAGATGAAGATCAGCAGCAGCGCCATGATGACGAACGGGACGAACTGGAAGACGTAGCCGAGCAGCGGGGTCGAGGAGTTGTTGACCGCCGCGAAGTCGGGGACGTTCGCCCGCAGCGCGGGGATCAGATCTTTGTCGTCGACCGCCGGGGCCGTCGAGGTGAACTTGGTGCCGTCGCTCAGCTCGCCCGAGATGTCGCGGCCCGTCATCGTGACCTTCTTGACCTTGTGCTGCTGCACGTCGGAGAAGAAGGTGGAGTACGAGAGCTGTTGCGTGGTCGCCGAGGGGGCCAGCACCAGCTTGTCCACGATGAAGATCACCAGGATGAAGATGCCGAGGACGACCAGGATCGATTTGAGGTGCTTACCCATGCGTTGCGAGACCCTTTTACCGTTCTTCCCTTAGAACGTTACTCGGTAGAACATGTCTCGCGTCTGAATGGTGGCCTGGAGCGGGGAGCACCTCCGGCCGGAGCTTCGCGAGATAGGGGAGGGTCCGGTAGCGTTCCTGGTAGTCGAGCCCGTACCCTACGACGAACTCGTCGGGGCACGTCAATCCCACGTAATCGACCGCCACGTCGACCGCCCGGTGGTACGGCTTGTCGAGCAGAACGGCCGCTCGGACCGAGGCCGGCTCACGCGCGGCCAGCATCGCGCGCAGGTAGTGCAGCGTGTGGCCGTTGTCGATGATGTCCTCGACGATCACCACGTGCCGGCCCTCGATCGCGTGGGTGGTGTCCTGGATGAGCCGCACCTCGCCGCTCGAGCGGTGGGCGTTCCCGTAGGACGAAACGGCGATGAAGTCGAGCTGGACGTCGGTCGGGCCGCCGGGAGCCTCGGCGAGCGCCCGAGCCAGATCGGCGGTCGCGAAGAGGGCGCCTTTGAGGACCCCGATCAGCACCAGCGAGCGGCCGGCGTAGTCGCGCGCGATCGCCTCGGCCGTCCGGCGGTTCGCGGCGGCGATCTCCTCGGCGCTGAAGATGACCTGCTCGATCCCGGGCGGGAGCGTCTGCTGCATGAGCGGCGAGCTTCGCGCTCCTACCTCGGCGTCCCGCGCTCGGCGGCGTCGAGCGCCGCTTCGATGCGCTCGAACGGAACGCCGCGCAGCAGATCCTGCGCGCGCAGCGCCGCGCGCAACTCGCGGCGAGCGCGCGCGCGAGCGGTCCCTTCGAGCTCGCCGCGCACGATCTCGGCGCAGCGCGCGACGGCGCGGTCCAAGTGCGGAAACTCCGCGCGCAGCTGCTCGAGCGGCGCGCGCAGCGCGTTGCGCCGGTAGCGCGTCTGCGCGTTGCTCGGATCGAGCGCGTACGGCAAGCCGCTGCGCCGCAGCTCGGTCGCGAGCTCGGCGTGCGCGACGCGCAGCAGCGGGCGCACCAGCTCGACGCCCTCGCACAGCGGGCGGCGCGGCGCGATCCCGGCGAGCCCGGTGAGCCCGGTGCCGCGGAAGAGCGCGAGCAGCACCGTCTCGGTTTGGTCTTCGGCGGTGTGCGCGGTCGCAACGGCGGTCGCGCTCGCGCCTTGCGCGAGCTGGGCGAGCGCGGCGTAGCGCGCCTCGCGCAACGCCGCTTCGTCGTCGCTCGCGAGCTGCGGGCGCGCGACGAGAACGCGCCGGCCGAGCCGCGCGCCGACCGAAAGCACCACCGCTTCGTCCTGCTCGGCGGAGCGGCGCACGCCGTGGTTGACGTGCGCGAGAACGAGATCGTACTCGTCTTCGCGCGCGAGCCGGTCGAGCAGCGCGGCCAGCGCGACCGAGTCCGGCCCGCCCGAGCACGCGACGCACGCGCGCGCGCCGCGCGCGAAGCGGGCCGCGCCGCGCACCAGCGCGTCGAGCGCGCGTTCCGGGCGAGCGCCGCGCATACGCCTTCAGCTCCGCGCGGCGCTCACGGAACGATCGCGATCCCGAGCGGACCGTTCGTCGTCCCGGCCGGCGGCGCGCGAAATCCGGTTCCGCTCACGTCGATCCGGCTACCGTTCTTGTCGTAGACGGTGATCGTGCTGGTCGCGTAGTTCGCGACGTAGAACCAGCCGTTGCCCGGGCTCTGCGCGATCCCCAGCGGCGTGCGCGCGCCCGACCACGGCCGGCCGCCGGCGCAGCCGTAGTTCCCGGCGCGGCACGTTTGCGGAACCGGCGCACCGTGGCGGGTGAAGACGTGCACGCCGTGGTCGTCGTCGGTGACGTAGAGGTTGCCGCTGGCAGCGTCTTGCGCGATCCCGACCGCGCCGACCGGAACCGTCCACGCGTCGACCGCGTTGCCGCGCGCGTCGTACGCTTCGACGCGGTTGTAGCCGGCGTCCGCGACGTACACGCGCGCGCCGCGCGGGTCGGCGAGGATCCCGTACGGCAGCTTCGGCGCGACGCCTTCGCGCTCGTTCCAGGTGCCGCTCGTCGCGAGCTGGTTGCCGTCGAGGTCGTACGCGGTGAGCGGCGCTTCGAGGTTGCCCGCGAGCAATCGGTCGTGCGCGGCGTCGTACGCGATCCCCGCGGGCGAGCTGAGGTTCGGAAAGCCGCCCGGCGTCTCGACGCGGTTGCCCTCGAGATCGAACGCCACGATCGCGTCGCCGAACTCCTGCGCTGCGTACAAGCGCTCCAGGCGCGGAACGTACGCCAGACCGGTCGCGCCGCACAGGCCGCGAAAATCGCCGCCGACGTCGATCGGGTTTCCTTGCTCGTCGAAGACCGCGATCGAGCCCGACTCGCTCGCGCCCGCGCACGGCCGTCCGCCGAGATGGTTCGCGACGTAGACGCGCGGCGCGTTGCGCGCGACGACGCTCAGCCGCAGCTTCGCGCTCAGCGTCGAACCGCCGAGGGTCGTCGCCGTCGCGGTGAGCGCGACCGGCTCGGAGGGCACGTAGCTCACCGCGCGCACGACGAACGCGTGCGAGTTGCCGGCCGCGGGAACGCCGCTCGACCACAGCTCGGGAACCGCGGACGTCAGCGCGAGCCGCGGCGCGCCGGCGCCGACGACGTACGCGCCGCCGGCGTCGGTCGCGGCGGCGAAAAACGTGCGGTCGAACTTCGAGAGGCCGTCGGCTTTGTAGAAACCGTAGAGCTCGAAGCCCGCGCCCTGCGTCCCTTGCACGTCCTGGTTCGGCGCCGGCAGCACCGCGATCCCGGCCGGAACTCCTTCGAGCGCGAGATGCACCGCGTTCGCGCGGCCGAGCGTGACCGTGAACGGAAAGCGCGCGACGATCTCCGCGCCGGGTGCGACGTATTCGGGCGCGATCTCGTCGCGCGCCGCGTTGGCGGCGTACGGGATGACGTTCGCGGCGGCGAGATCGAAGACGTGCGCGCCCGGCGTGAGCTCGAGCACGAGCGCGCAGGTCGCTTGCGCGGTGCGCGGCGCGCTGGTGCAGCCCGGCGCGCCGCTCGCGAGGCTCAGCGTCGCGGTCTGCTGCGCCGGCGTGCCGCGGTCGATGGTGAGCGCGAGCGCGGCGGGCGCGCCCGCGTGCGGCAGCTTGACCGCGAACGTCACGCTCGTCCGCGCGCTCGGCGCGACGTTCGTCTCGTTGCCGTCGGGCTGCGCCGCGGAGAGCGGGAGCGCCCGAACCCCGCCGGCGCAGCTCGCGAGCAGCAGCGCGGTGAGCGCGACGACCGACCCGCGCACCCGCCCGGCGCTCATCGTGCGACCGAGCGCGCGATCTCGCGTTGGACGTCGCGCGCTTGAATGTCGCGGCGGCGGTCCCACAGCTTCTTCCCGCGCACCAGCGCCAGCTCGATCTTCACCCGCCCGTTCTTGAAGTAGAGCCGCCACGGGACGAGGGTGAGCCCTTTCTCGGCGGCGCGCCCGGCGAGCCGTTCGATCTGCTCCCGGTGCAGCAATAGCTTGCGCGGGCGGTTCGGCTCGTGGTTGAAGTGCGAGGCTTCCTTGTACGGCGGGATGGTCAGGTTCACCAGGTACAGCTCGCCGTCGCGCAGGCGCGCGAACGCCTCGTTGATCGAGAGGTTGCCGCGCCTGATCGACTTGATCTCGCTGCCTTGCAATGCGAGGCCGGCCTCGAGCGATTCGAGCTTCTCGTACTCGTGGCGCGCGCGGCGGTTGTCGAGCGAGGGCTCCGGCGCTTTCGCCGCGCGCTCCGCTTTGGCGGCCGCGCGCGCCTGCTTCATCTTCGCCATCTAGTTGCTTCGGTCGGGGATGCCGAGGCTCTCCTTCGCCAGCGGCCCCTTCGAGACGAACGACCCTTCGGCGGTCGCGAGCACGGTGCCGCCGGCGAGCGCGACCGCGGATTCGAGCGCAACGACGTGGCGGCGCTGCCACTTCACGCGTCCGGTGACGACGAGGTGCTCGCCGAGCGGAACCGGCGCGCGAAAGCGCATCTGCATCGCCGCGGTCATCCCGCGCAGGCCGAGCTCGCCGCACGCGTAGGCCATCGCTTCGTCGAGCAGCATCATCACCACGCCGCCGTGCGCGCTGCCGCGCCAGCCTTGAAAGCGCGGCGGCAGCGTGACGTGCGCGCGCACCGCCCCTTCGCCGGCGCGCTCGAAGCGCAGGTGCAGCCCTTCGGAGTTGTACGGCCCGCAGACGAAGCACCGGCCGTCGTCGATCGGCGCTGCGCCGGTCATTTCTTCTTTTTCTTCGGCCCCGGCGTCCCGGACGGCGCGGGGCTCGGCGAGGGGCGGCCGTACGCGCCGTCGTCGATCTTCTTCAGCAGCGTGCTCGCGTACGCGACGTCGGTCCCCGCGCTGATCGAGGCTTTGAGGACGCGCCGCGCGTCGTCGGGCTTCTTCTCGTCGAGGTAGATGCGCGCCAGCAGCGTGTAGCCGTGCTGGCCCGCTTCGCCGACGTGGCCCACGTCGGCTTGCAGTCCGCGCGTCGCGTAGTCGATCGCCGCGTTGTACTGGCCCAGGTCGTGCATCAGCGAGGCGAGGTGAAAGTAGATGTCGGCGTAGTCGGGGACGAGGTTCGGCACGTCGATGATGGTGGTGAGCGCGCGCTGCGGGTCTTTCAAGTCGATCTGGTAGATGCGCGCGAGGTACTCGCGCGCCAGCACGTTTTGCGGGTCGCTGCCGAGCGCCGTGACGAACTCGGTCTTGGCGCGGTTCGCGCTGCGCTCCGACTCGCGCATGATCCCCAAGCCGGTGTGCGCGGCTTGCGAGACGGGATCGAGGCCGACGGCGGCGTTCAGCTCTTCGCGCGCGTCGAGGTTGCGGTCGCGCCCGGTGAGCGAGGCGAACATGTACGAGAAGCCGAGCCGCACGTGCGCGAGCGCGCTCTTGGGATTCTTCGCCAGCGCGTCTTCCTCGGCGTTGACCAAGCCGTCGAGCTCGCCGGGCGTCTGCGCGGCGGTCGCGTTGAGGAACGACATGGCGAGCGTGTTGTCGGGGATGACGGCGAGCGCGGCCTCGAAGCCCTTCCGCGCCGACGCGAAGTCGCGGCCGTAGAACGCGCGCAGCCCTTCGCCGAGCGCCGCGGTGAACGCGGGGTTGGCGTAGTCGTTGCGCGCGCCCGCGGACGGAGCGGCGGGCGCAGCGGCGGCTCGCGGCGCGGGAGTCGCCGCCGCGCTCGCGAGCGGGAGCGCGCACGACGCGGCCAGGGCGAGCGAAACGAGGGAACGGCGCAGCACAACGCGTTCTCGTTCAAGTCGCGCGGGCCGACTTCCGCCCGGCAGGTTCTCAGGCGGTCGCGACGAGCCGAATCTTCACCGGCCGACGAGGAGGCGGCGGGCGAGCGCGTCGGGGAGCCGGGCCGAAGCGATCTTCTCCTGGACGCGCTCGATCGGGTACGGGACGCGGTTGATCGTCACCGTGCGCGCCGCCGAGTCGTAGATCCCGAACGAGGCGCGCGGGTTGAGGTCGCGCGGCTGGCCGACGCTCCCGACGTTGATCAAGTAGCGAACGCCTTCCTCGAGCGCGATCTCGCCGCCGTTCTGCAAGTGCTCGTGATCGATCCGCCCGTCCGGGCGTTGCGCGTAGTACTCGGCGATGTGCGTGTGGCCGATGAAGATCAGCGGCGCGTCGGTGGCGTTGAAGGCGCGCGCCGCGGCGGCTTTGTCGAGGATGTACTCGAAGTAGTTGACCGGCGCGCCGTGCACCAGCAGAAACTCCGGCATGCGGAACTCGTAGCCGAGCGAGTCCAGCCAGGCCAGGTTCTCGGCGCTCAGCACGCTCTGCGTCCAGCGCATCGCCTCGCGCGCCGCCGGGTTGAAGTACGCCAAGCCGAAGTTGTCGATCGCCGCGACGTCGTGGTTGCCGAGCACGGTCGCGGTCGCGCGCCCGCGGATCCGCTCGACGCACTCGTTCGGATTCGGCCCGTAGCCGACGATGTCGCCCAGGCACAGCAGCGCGTCGTCCTCGCGCAACGCCCCGAACACCGCCTCGAGCGCCTCGATGTTCGAGTGCACGTCGGAGACGACCCCGTATCTCATTTTAACGGCGCTCCGCCCCGGGCTGCGCGCCCCCCACGCAAAGCGTGGGACCCCCGGGTCCGACCTCGCAACAACATGGTCGGCGGTGCACGATGGTCCTGCGCTCGGTCCATCGCCATTGTCGTGTCTGCGCTCGGTCCATCACCATCATCGCAGATCATCGGACAGCTTTCTCGCGCACGCGGTCGAGCGCCTCGGCGAAGCGCTCGGCGAAGCGCGCGCGCTCGGCGGCCGTGCCGACCGTCACCCGGATGTAGCCGTCGATCGGCGGCGCCCACGGCTTGCGCACGAACACGCCGAGCTGGAGCAGCGTCGCCAGCATCGCCTCCGCTTCGGACACGGGTCCGATCCCGATGCAGACGAAGTTCGTCGACGAGGGCAGCGAGGGCAGCCCGTGCCGCGCCGCGAGCGCGTGGTACTCCTCGCGCCCGCGCTCCACTTCGGCGACGACGCCGCGCAGGAACGCCTCGTCACCCAGCGCGGCGAGCGCGCCGATCTGCGCGGTGCGGTTGACGCCGAAGTGCAGCCGCAGCTTCTGAAACGTGGTGACCGTCTCGGCCGAGCAGAGCGCGTAGCCGATCCGCGCGCCGGCCATCCCGTACGCTTTCGAAAAGGTGCGGGTGCGGATGACGCGCGGGTCGATGACGTCTTCGGGAAGCTCGTCGCGCGGGATGAAGTCGGCGTACGCTTCGTCGAGAAACAGCAGCACGTCGTCGGGGAGCGCGGCGCGCAGCGCCGCGATCTGCGCGCGCCCGACGAAGCCGCCCGACGGGTTGTCGGGGTTCGCGACGTAGACCAGCTTCGCGCCGGAGCGCTCGACCGCGTCGACGATGTTCTGCGCGACGATCCCGCCGCGCGCGTCGGGGTCGGCGAACTCGGCCCGCGCGCCGAACGCGTTCAGGTGGTAGAACAGCGTCGGGTACGTCCCGCGCGTCGCGACGCACGGATCGCCCGGGGCGCAGAACGCGCGCACGATCAGCCCCATCAAGTCGTCGATCCCGCTGGCGACGACGATCTCTTCGACCGCGCAGTTGTGGCGCGCGGCGAGCCCCGAGCGCAGCTCGAGCGACTCCGGGTCGCCGTACCACGAGGTCAGGGCGACGGCGTCGCGCATCGCGGCGATCGCGCGCGGCGAAGGGCCGAACGCGCTCTCGTTCGCGCCGAGCCGCAACACCTCGTGCAGCCCGATGCGGCGCGCCAGCTCTTCCGGCGCGACGAACGGCGTCGAGGGCGGAACGGCGGCGACGAGCGGGATCGGCTGCGGGCGGCGCGGCGTCACGGTTGTCCGACCCGGATGCGGTCGACGACGTTGCGAATCCCGCTCGTCCCGCGCGCCGCCGTGACGATCGTCGCCTTCGTCTTGCGGTCGGCGACCGCGCCGGTCAGCGTCGCCACGCCGCGGTCGACGTGGACCGAGACGTTCTGCGGCCCGAGCTGCGCGGTGATCGCGGTCTCGACGCGCGCCGCGAGCGCGACGTCACCGACCTGCTGGCGCAGCTGCGGCGCGCGCGGGTCGATCCGCAGCTCGTCGACGACCCGCACCACGCCCGAGCTGGCGCGCGCAGCGCCGGCCAGCTTGTTCTTCGTCGCCGCATCGCGGACGCGGCCGCGCAAGACGACGACCCCGTCGCGCGCGGCAACGCCGACCGTCGCGGCGGAGTCCGGGTCGGCCGCGGTGAGCGCCGACTTCACCTCGGCGATCAGCAGCGCGTCCTTCAGCACCGAGGTCGCCGGCCGGGTCCCGAACGGCTGCGGCATCTTCTGCTGTGAGGTGCGGGTGCAGCTCGCCAGCAGCAGCGCCGCGGCGAGCGCGAGCGCCCGCCTCACCCCGCACCGCCGTAGCGGAAGACGGTGACCGGCGCGCCGGCTTCGATCCGCGCCGGCTCGGGACCGACGACGACGTAGCCGTCGGCGCGGGCGAGCAGGCTGGTGTGCGAGGAGCGAATCGTCAGCGGCCGCGCGGCGCCGCCTTCGAGCAGCGCCGGAACATACCACGTCCAGCCGGGCCGGCCGGGGAACGGCGCCGCGGCGAGGGCGGCGACCCCCGCGCGGCGCGGCTCGCGTTCGCCGGTCAGCGTGCGGAAGACGGCCGAGGCGATCGCGTCGAGGATCGTCAGCGCGCTGGTCGGGTTGCCGGGGAGCCCGATCACCGGCTGCGCGCCGACCGCGGCGAGCACCGTGGGCTTCCCCGGCTTCACCCGCATGCCGTGCACGACGACCCCGGGGGCGCCGAGCGCGTCGATCGCCGCCGGGACGTGGTCGCGCGCGCCCACCGAAGACCCGCCGGTGAGGACCACCGCGTCGGCGGCCTGGAGCCCCTCGGCGATCCGGGCGCGGATCGCGGCGACCTCGTCGATCCCGTGCGGGAGGTGGACGACCTCGCAGCCGAGCCCGATCAGCCCGCCCGCGATCGCCCAGCGGTTCGAGTCGCGGACCTGGCCGGTCCCGGGGCGCGCGCCCACGTCGACCAGCTCGTCGCCGGTCGAGACGATCGCCACCCGCGGGCGGCGGAACACCTCGACCGCGGTCCGGCCCAGCGTCGCGAGGACCGAGAGCTCGGGCGCGCCGATCCGCCGGCCGGCCGGCAGGACGAGGTCCCCCGGCGCCATGTCCTCGCCCCGCGGGGTGAAGTAGTCGCGCGGCTGCGGCGCCGCCGTCGCGTAGAGCAGGCCGTCGCGCTCCTTGGAGTCCTCGACCGGCAGGACGGCGTCGGCGCCCGGCGGGAGGACGCCGCCGGTCGGGATCCGCATCGCGTCGCCGGGCCGCACCGGGCCGGGCGGGGCGTGGCCCATCCGAATCGTTCCGCTGATCCGGCGCGGCGTGTCGGCATCGGCCGAACGGACCGCGAAGCCGTCCATCGTCGAGCGGTCGTCGGCCGGGTAGGGTGCCTCGGCGACGGCGTCGGCGGCCAGGATGCGGCCGAAGGCGGCGTCCAGCGCGATGTGCTCGGTCCCTAGCGGCCGCAAGCGGACGGCCTCGAGGTAGCGGGCCACCGCTTCGTCGGGCCCGAGGAGCCGTTCGGTTTCGAAAGTCGCCCCCGGGCGCAGCGTTCGCATCGGCGGAGGTTTCGACGCGGAGGGGGCGTCCGCCATCGCGAACGCGGCGCGCTGTGCTGAACCTGGAGCTGTTGCGGCGCGAGCCCGACCACGTCCGCGCCGCGACGCGCCGCCGCGGGCTTGGCGCCGAGTTCGTCGACCGCATCCTCGAGCTCGACCGCGAGCGCCGGGCCGCGATCACCCGCGCCGAGACGCACAAGGCCGAGAAGAACGCGCTCAGCGCGCAGATCGCCAAAGCCGCCGACAAGAAAGCCGCCGCGGCGGAACTGCGCCCGAAGATCGCCGAGCTCGACCGGCTCGTCGCCGACGCGGGCACGCAGCTGCCGGCGCTCGAGCAGCAGATCGACGCCGAGCTCTCGCAGATTCCGAACCTGCTCGACGGCTCGGTCCCCGACGGTTCGGACGAACATGCGAACAAAGAGATGCGGCGCTGGGGCGAGCCGCCGCGGTTCGATTTCACGCCGAAACCGCACTGGGAGCTCGGCGAAACGCTCGGGATCCTCGACTTCGAGCGCGCGGTGAAGATCGCGGGCTCGCGTTTCGCGATCCTGCGCGGCGCCGGCGCGCGGCTCTCGCGCGCGCTCGCGCAGTTCTTTCTCGACCGCGCGGCGCGCAACGGCTACCTGGAGATCAACCCGCCGGCGCTGGTGAACCGCGAGACGATGTGGTCGACCGGACAGCTCACGAAGTTCTCGGATCAAATGTACGCCTTCGAGGGCGACGGGCCGGGCGAGGAGCTGTACCTGATCCCGACCTCGGAAGTGCCGCTCACCGCGATGCACCGCAACGAGATCCTGCCCGGTGCGGAGCTGCCGCTGCGCTACGCGGCGTTCACGCCGTGCTTTCGCAAAGAGGCCGGCGCCGCCGGGCGCGACACGCGCGGGCTCATTCGGATGCACCAGTTCGAGAAGGTCGAGCTGGTCTGGATCACCACGCCGGAACGCTCGTTCGACGATCTCGAGACGCTCACGCGCAACGCCGCGGGCCTCTACGAAGAGCTCGGGATCGCGCACCGCGTGATGCTGCTGTGCGCCGGCGACACCGGGTTCAACGCCGCGAAGACGTACGATGTCGAGGCGTGGCTACCGGGCGCGAACGCGTACCGCGAGATCAGCTCCTGCTCGAACATCGGCGACTTTCAAGCCCGCCGGCTGCAGATGCGCTTTCGCCGCGACGCGACCGCGAAAGCCGAGCTGGTGCACACGCTCAATGGCTCGGGCGGCGCGCTCGGCCGCACGCTGGTCGCGGTGCTCGAGAACTATCAGCGCGCCGACGGCGGCGTGAACGTGCCCGAAGCGCTGCAGCCGTTCGCGGGCTTCGCCTCGATCGAGCCCGACGGCTCGACAAACTGATGGACGACGTCGTTGCGCGCGCCGTCGCGGTGCTGCGCGGCGGCGGGGTCGTGGCGATTCCGACCGAGACGGTGTACGGGCTGGCCGCGGACGTCGAGAATCCCGCCGCGATCGCGCGCGTGTTTGCGATCAAGGGACGGCCGGCGGAGCATCCGCTGATCGTGCACGCGCACGACGTCGATGCGCTCGGAGGGTTCGTCGCGGAGGTGACGCCGGAGCTGCGCGCGCTCGCGGCGCGGTTTTGGCCTGGGCCGCTCACCGCGGTCGTCGCGCGCGGGCCCCGCACGCCGCGCAGCGTGACCGGCGGACAGGACACCGTCGCGGTGCGCGTCCCGGAGCATCCGCTCGCGCGCGAAATTCTCGCCGCGTTCGGGGGTGCGGTGGCGGCGCCGTCGGCGAACCGCTTCGGACGCATCTCGCCGACGAGCGCGGAGCACGTGCGCGCGGATCTCGGCGACGCGGTCGACCTCATCGTCGACGGCGGTCCGGCGCGCGTCGGCGTCGAGTCGACGATCGTCGATCTGACCGGCGAGGTTCCGGCGGTGCTGCGCGCCGGCGCGATCACGCCCTCGCAGCTCGGCGAAGCGCTCGGAACGGCCGTCGTCACGCGCGTCGGCGGAGCGGTTCGCGCGCCGGGGACGCTTCGTGCGCACTACGCGCCGCGCGCGCGCGTCGTTCTCGCCGAGCAACGCGCGCGCGAGGACGAAGCACGACGGCTGGCTGCGAGCGGCGAGCGCGTCGCGGTGCTGACGCTTCCCGACGATGCCGCGGCCGCCGCGCGCACGCTCTACGCGACGCTGCGCGCGCTGGACGCCGAAGGCTACGACGCGATCGTCGCGACGCTGCCGCCGGACACCGAACCGAACGCCGCGGTGCGCGACCGGCTCACGCGCGCGGCCGCGGCGGGCTAGCGCGCTAAGCCTGCCGGACAGCGCGCCGGGACGGCGTCGTTCCGAACGTAGAGCGTCGTGCGAGCATCCAGCTTCTCGGCCGGGGTGTAGCGCGCGCGGATTCGCGCCAGCGTCGCATCGCGCGTCTGCGGATCGCACCACGGGCCGCAGGTTCGAGCGACGATCCAGCGCGGCCGCGCACAGTCGACGATCCGCGCCAGCTCGCCGGCACCGGAGAGGCCGAGCATCGGCCACAGCGCGCGGTTCAAGAGGTTTGAGGTGAGCGGGTACTTCGTCGGCGGGGCGACGCCGAGCCGGTCGTACGCGAGCGGGGTGATCTCCATGAACCATGCGCCGTCACGCGCGAGCGGGACGCCGTGCAGCCGCGCGATGATGCGGTCGACCTCGGATATCCGCCAGTCGTGCACGCCGCGCACGTCACGCATCCAGGCGATGCGCAGCGAGGAGTTCACTTCGAAATAGCCGTGCAGCCCGAACGCGAGCAGGCACGCGAGAACCGGAACGGCGGCCCCGAACCGCACGCGGCGCGCCAGCGCGTCGGCGCCGATTCCGCCGAGCGCGGCGAGCGGCGCAACCAGCGGAAGAAACTGACGCAGGTCGTACTCGCCGACCGCGACCAGCGCGAGCACGTCGGCGGCGAGCCACAGCGTGAAGACGCCGACCCAACCGGCGCTGCGCAGCGCCGCGAACGGCGCGAGCTCCAGCGCGGGCGCAAGCATCCGCAGCTCAACCGCAAACGGCCGCGGCGCCGCCGATGTTGCGCCGCGCGAGGCGATTCGCCGCAACGTCGCGCCCACGTTCGCGTCCCATAGCTCGCCGAAGCGGTGCGCGAGCGCGTACAGCAGCGCTTCGAGCGCGTACGGCGCGGCGAACGCGGCGGCGAACGGCGCGAGCGCGCGCCAGCCGCCCGCGCGCAACGCAACCAACACGGCGACCACGGCGAACGGCGCCGCGCTGAGCTTCATCTGCACCGCGGCGGCGGCGAGGAGCCCCGCGAGCGCCGCGCGCGACGCGTTCGGACGGCCTGCGAGCGCGAGCAGCGAGCCCGCTGCAAACGGCGCGATCAGCAGCTCCGCGTCGCCCAGCAGTCCGTCGTTCTCGATCGAGCAGCAGGCATACAGCACCGCCGCGACGATGCCGGCGCGTTCGCCGTCGGGAATCGTCCGCGCGACCAGCCGCCACAGCAGCAGCGACGTCGCGCAGGCGGCGAGGAGCCCCAGCAGCGCCGCCGCCCGCGAGCCGTCGACCGCGACCGCAAGCGCGAGCGCGTACAGCGCGAACAGCCCCGGCGGCTTGTACTCCCAGACCGTCGTGTACGGAAGCGCGCCGTGCAGCAGCGCGCGCGCTCCCAGCACGTACGCGCCGACGTCCCCGTCGTCGTTTCCCTCCAAGAACGGGTGCATGCGGACGCACGCGGTCAGCACGACCAGCAAGATCGCGACGGCCGTTCGGCTCACCTCGCCTTGAAACGAGGCGAGTGGCGCTATTTCCTGGTGTGCTCTTGCGGGCGCCCGCTCGCCGGGATGCGGCGATCGTCGCGGCCGGGAAGAAGGCTACGGTGTTCCGCCGCCTGCTCGCGCTTGTTGCCGCCGCGCTGATCGCGCTCCCGTGCTCGGGCGCCGCCGCGCCCGCACCGCGCCGCGCGCCGGCGCCCGCGTCGCTCGGCGCGCTCGACGTCATCGCGCTCGAGATCTGCTACACGACCGTGCTCGCGCGCTACTACCAGCCGGTCGATCCCGCGACGCTGCTGGCGGGCGCACGCGGCGCGATCGTCGCGTACTTGGTCTCGCGCGGCATCGCCAATCCCAACGTGCCGCCGGCTTCGGCGCACGCCGACCGCTATCGCGCGGAGGGTGAGATCGACCGCGACGTCGGGCTCGCCGTCGCGCGCTACGGGACGCGCGTGCGCACTGCGGAGCTCGTCTCGAAGACGATCGAGGGCGAGCTGGCGGCGCTGCACGATCCGTACAGCGTGCTCTTCCGGCCGACGGCGTTCAAGAAGTTCGTCGGCGTGCTCGACGGCCGTCCGGCGGCGGGAATCGGCGCCGAGCTCGACGTCGACCCGCAAACGCACGCGGTGCGCGTCGCCGACGTGTTTCCCGGCAGTCCGGCGGAAGCGGCGGGGCTGCTCCCGGGCGACGTGATCACCGCGATCGGCGGCAACCCGCCGCCGACGACGCCCGCCACCGTCGCGAGCGCGCTGCACGGCGTGCCGGGAACAGCGGTGCAGATCGCGTTCGAGCGCGACGGCGTCGCGCACGCGCCGGTCGCGATCGTGCGCAAAATTGTCGTCGCGCCGGACGCGACCGGACGGATGCTGGCGAACGGAATCGGCTACGTGCGGCTGCGCTCGTTCGGCGCGCAGTCGCCGGCACAGCTCGACGCGGTGCTGACGAAACTGCGCGCGGCGAATGCACGCGCGTACGTACTCGACCTGCGCGCGAACGGCGGCGGCTATCGCGACGCGGCGATCGCGATCGCCTCGCACTTCGTGCGCGGGACCGTCGTGACGACGCAGGAGCGCGCCGGCAAGCCCGCCACGTTTTCAGCGAAAGAGGCGATCGCGCCGCTCGGCGCGCCGCTGGCGGTGCTGGTCGACGGCGACACCGCTTCCGCGGCGGAGATCGTCGCGGGTGCGGTGCAAGACGACAAAGCCGGGACGCTGGTCGGCACGCGCACCTTCGGCAAAGGGCTCGTGCAGGAAACCTACGCGCTGCCCGACGGCGGCGCGATCAAGTTGACGACCGCGCGCTATTTGACGCCCGCCGGGCGCGACATCGACAAAGTCGGCATCACGCCCGACGTGGTGGTCGCGCAGCCGCCCGACGCGCATCCCGGCGAGCCGGGACGCGACGCGCAGCTCGACCGCGCGCTCGCGCTGCTCGCGGTCAGCCGGGCGTCTTGAAGGTCGGCAGGCAGAAATACCGCGGGGTCAACCCCCGAAACGCCGTCTCTTCGAGCTGGTTGAAGACTTTGCGATTCGCGTTGATCGGCGTCCCTGCCGTGTGATAGCACATGAGGTGATTGGCCGGGCCGGGAATTTGCTGTGGCTTGAAGTGTGGAATCTTTTTCGCCGGCGCGCACAGCATATCGGCGCGGAAGAACTGCCTGTTTGCCGTTCCGAACTGGTCGGTGATCTGCGCCGGCGCGACGGCGTGCGTCGCGAACTGCGTCTGGTAGCACATGAAGTGCGGCAGCGGCGCGACTTGCGCGGTCGCGACGTCGCGCGGTCCGGTGGCGCGGCCGAGCACGAAGCCCGCGATCAGGGTCAGCGTGGCGAGGAGCGCCGTGAGGAAGCGAAAGGTCATGATTGGTCCTCCCGTGGGGTTAGGCCAGCATACGCCTCTACGGGGCTGAAAGCAAGGGCACGCCCGGCGACCGGCATCACGACATGGCGAGGCGGCCCGGGACGCTGCGTTACGCCAGGCTTGCGGTTTTGCGCGCGAGCCGCAAGACGGACTCGTCGGCTTCGTACGCGCTCAGCGCGTCGAGCGGAATCCACGCCAGCTCTTTCGATTCGGTGCTGACGACGAGCCGTTCGTGCGGATCCGCTTCGAGCGCGAAGCGCACGTCGTAGTGGTCGTGGGCGGGCTCGCCGGGCCGCGCGGGGATCGGGTGCACGTCGAGATCGTAGATGCGCTCGTGCACGAAGCGCAGCGAGCTCAAGCCGGATTCTTCTTGCGCTTCGCGCAGCGCGGCGCGGCGCACGTCGGGATCGCCGTCGGCGTGGCCGCCGAGCTGCAGCCACTTTCCGAGCTTGCGGTGGTGCGTGAGCAGCGCGCGCGTTCGCGCCGTATCGACGATCCACGCCGACGCGGTGACGTGGCCGATCGTCAGCGCGCGCTCGAACGCGTCGCGGTGCGCGCCGACGAACGCGATGATGCGTTCCCGCATCGACGCTTCGTGCGCGTCCGCGGGAACGTACGCGTGCAGTTCGGCGAGCAGGGCTCGGCGCGAGGCGGCCGGCATGAGCCTCACTTCGCGCGACCTTCCGCCGTTCCGCCGCGTTGCTTCGGACATGAGCCTTCGTCCGTTCTTCCTCGCGTGCGCGGCGCTGGCGCTGGCGCCGTTCGCGCCCGCCGCCGCGGCACCGCTCCCCCCGATCGGCGGCGCGGGTGGCGGGCTTGCGATCTTGCGCCCGTGCGCGGCGGCGCAGCTGAAGGCGGCGATCGCCTCGGACACCTCGGCGATGATGCACCGCGAGCTCGTCGTCACGCTGACGAACACGGGCTCGACCGGCTGCGCGATTGACGGCTTCCCGGCGGTGCGGCTGCTCGACGAGCTCGACCACCCGCGGATCAGCGCCGAGTCCTTCTCGCGGGCGCCGAAGTTCTTCGTTCTGTCGCCGGGTCAGAGCGCGGCGTTCGGGCTGCGCATCGCGACCGGCGACGGCACGACGACGTTCCTCACCGTGCCGACCCTGGCCGTGATTCCGCCCGGCGATCTGAAGCCGTTGCGGCTGCGCGTCGCGCTGCCGGCCGCGCCGACGCTCGACGTGACCGCCGTGCTGCCGAACACGGACTTCAAGTAAGGCCGCGCGGGTAACGTACCTCCGGACTGGAGGTGCGCGGCATGGCGTTCGCCGACCGGCGGCAGGCGGGCCGGTTCTTGGCCGAGCTGTTACCGGCGCAGCTGCGCGAGGCGGCGCCGGTGGTCCTTGCGCTGCCGCGCGGCGGCGTTCCGGTCGGCTACGAGATCGCGCGCGCGCTGAACGCGCCGCTCGACGTCTTCGTGGTGCGCAAGCTCGGCGTGCCGTGGCACGAAGAGCTGGCCTTCGGCGCGATCGCGAGCGGCGATGTCGTCGTGCGCAACGAGGACGTCATCAAATGGTCGCGGCTCGACGCCGAGTCGATGAACGGCGTCGCGGCGCGCGAGTCGCGCGAGCTCGCGCGGCGCGAGCGCGCCTTTCGCGGCGACCGCGCGCCGCTCGACGTGCGCGGCCACGCCGTGGTGCTGGTCGACGACGGCTTGGCGACGGGCGCCTCGATGCGCGCCGCGATGCGCGCGCTGCGGACGCGCGAGCCCGCGCGCATCGTGGTCGCCGTGCCGGTCGCCGCGCCCGACATCTGCGCCGCGATCCGGCGCGAAGCCGATCTGACGATCTGCGCGATCACCCCGCGGCACTTCGGCGGCGTCGGCGCCTGGTACGACGACTTCTCGCAAACGACCGACGCGGAAGTGCGCGACCTCTTGGCCGACGCACAGCGGCGCTACGCGGAAAGCGACCGCGAAGCGTCGGCGCAGTGAACGCGGATCAGTCCATGTTCCGCTCGGTCGCGATCCGCTCGCCGTAAGCGATGAGCGCGTCGCAAACCCGCTTGTCAGCCATGCGCATATTCTACCATCTTTAGCGCCGTTGAGCCAGAACATGCCCGGGGCAGCATCACATTGACCATCCTCGCAGTAAGAGCACAGCCGCGCCGCCCGGCGCAATCAGCTCCGGCTCTTGTCAGAGAAGACTGCTACATTGTAGATTGGGCGCATGCCGCTCAAACGCATGGACAACATCGGAATCGTCGTTGAAGATCTGGGAGCTATGGTGGACTTTTTTCGGGAGCTCGGACTCGAGCTTGAAGGACAGGGCATGATTGAAGGCGAGTGGGCTGGACGTGTCACCGGCCTGGGCGATCAGCGCGTCGAAGTTGCGATAATGCGTATGCCCGATGGCCACGGCCGGATCGAACTTTCCCGCTTTCTGATGCCACCCATCCTCGCGGATCATCGCAACGCTCCCGTGAACGCTCTAGGCTACCTCCGCGTTATGTTTGCCGTGGACGACATTGACGGCATGGTCGAGAAGCTCCAGAAGCGTGGCGCGCGACTTGTAGGTGAAGTAGTCCAATATTTGGACGTGTATCGCCTTTGTTACGTCCGTGGGCCTGAAGATATTCTCATTGGCCTTGCTGAAGAACTCAGCGCTTCTCACGCGGGGTGACGTTTCGCGCTTTCGAGCCCGCGAGTTTTGGCTTCGGGCTACCTGAGGATAGCGGGAGAGCCGCTTCGAGTTCCCTGACGCCCTGTCCGGTCATCGCTCGCTGCCCCACGCCACCGCCACCAACATCGTCGCATTATGGGCTGTCCTACACTGGGTGGACCTTCTGCGTGAGAGGACCATCATCGATCTCCGAGCCGTCGCGGAGGACGACGTTCGGCTCTCTTTGAACGTTGGGCGGTCGAGGAGAGGTGGCGGAGCGGTTTAACGCGCTTGTCTTGAAAACAAGAGTACGTGATGAGCGTACCGTGGGTTCGAATCCCACCCTCTCCTAAGAGGTCTCTCAGAGCCGCGCGGTTGGTTGAGCATGGATTCTCCATACGTGCAGGAGTACGAAGCGTCGACAACCTCGGCGAACGAGGCCCGCGTTCTTCCGGGTACCATCCGTCGCCTCGAATCCAGCAAGTCCGTCGACAAGCGCGTGTTGCCGTGTCTCGGTCCCACTCGGCGTGCCGCTTTGCAGACTCTTCTGCGGCGAGCACAGCTGCGTCGAGCGAGCCTGCGTCGCGCCGTCGTGCGTTATTGCTTTTCATTCAGGACCGCGCGGCGCAGTGCTTCGGTTCCCGCGGTCGGGCACACGTTGAGCACGCGGCGGCAGTGCGCTAAGAGGTGATCGCAAATCCGCTGACTTAGACTCAGAGCCGATGGATGGGTTCGGAACCTGCTGTGGTGATCTCGGTTCGGCGATGTCCGAGCCACCAAAGTCATTTTTCCGCGTCGAAGAAAATGGCGTGCTGTACCTGACGGTCGGCTACGTGCCGACCGATCGCGGCCCCGGCTTTTTCGACCACGCGGTGCTGTTCTGCCCGTTTTGTGGCACAAAGCTGCAAGACCGTGCCGAAATTGCACGTCGAGCGGCGGGCGCGGATTGAGGCTCTAGGACATGCGCCGCCGCGCGGCTAACGCGCCAACCTGCGTTACTGCTCTCCGTTCAGGATCGCGCGGCGTAGTGCTTCCGTTTCCGCGGTTGGGCGCACGTTGAGGCCGCGGCGCAGGTGGCGGCAGAGGGACTCGTACTCTGCTATCGCTGAGTGCCGCCGGCCCAGCTTTGCGAAGCAGTGCATCACGAGGCGGGCGGCGCTTTCGTGGCCGGGGTCTTCGGCGCGCAGGCGCAGGCCGTAGTCCAGTGAGCCGGCGTGGTCCTCGTTGGAGAGCGCGTGGCGGGCTAGGCGCTCGAGCATCGTCACGTAGGCGCTGGCGTAGCGCACGCGCAGCGGGACGATCCACTCGGAACGGTCGTTCGCGAAGAGCTCGCCGCCGTAGATGTCGATCGCCTCGCGCATCGCGGCCGGCGAGCCGTCGGCATAGCACGCTGTGAATCTCGTCACGTCGGAGGCGACCGTCAGCGCAGGGTTCCAGCCGTAGGCGCCTTCGACGCAGCGGATCGGGTCGACGTCGCCGAGCACCGCCCGCAGCGACGCGCGCGCGCCGCTGGCGGCGAGGTGCAGGCGGTTCCCGATCTCGTCGATGCTCAGCTCTGGCCAGAACGCTTCCGCCAGCGCCTCGCGCGACGCGAACCCGTTCGGATAAGCGACAAGATATTGTAAAAGCTCGCGGCCGCGCGCACGCGCCGGCTTCGCGCTCCAATCGTCCTCGCCGAGCAGCGTGAACGTTCCGAAGCACCGGAAGCTCAAAACGACAGACGACTTTACGAGCGCCGTCATAGCGCCAATCCTCCGCCCAAAACGATGGCGCAGCACCCCGTGTCGTGAGTACCGAGGCACGAATTCTATCATCGGTATCGCTTCTCGTCAAGGCAACCGATAGGACGCCGACAGCACGGCGAAAGCGCCGCGGCAGCCGCGCGCTAAGCGCGGCGTGCACAATCGAGGACATCGCGGCGCGAGTCACGCGGCTCTCTCGATAAGGATGCCTCCATGCCCGAATTGCTCCATCCCGGCGTTTACGTCCAGGAAGTCTCTTCCGGTCTGCAGCCGATCCAGGGCGTCAGCACGTCCACGGCCGCGTTCATCGGCATCACCGACAAAGGCCCGATACCGGGGACGAAAACGCCGACCGGCGTCGCCGCGCAGCCGGGCTTCGTCACGAGCATGAGCGACTATCTGCGGCGCTACGGCGGCTTCCGGACAGACAGCTTTCTGACGTACGCCGTTCAGTCGTTCTACCAGAACGGCGGGAAGCGGCTCTACATCGTGCGCGTCGCCAACGGCGCCACAGCGGCGGGCCTGGGTTCGCTCTTGAGCCCGGTCAGCCCGCCCGCCGACGCGTTCCCGATCAGCGCCGCGAGCGAAGGCGTCTGGGGGAACCAGATCTGGATTCAGTACTCCGCCAGCTCCGACGGCGTCGCCGGGAACTTCCGGCTCACCGTGATGTACGGCGCGACCGACGCGGAGGCGAAGCAGAACGTCGTCGAGTCGTACGACAACGTCACGAATGCCGACCCGAACCCCAACGTCGCGCTGCCCTCGAACTACGTCGGTACGGCGGTCAACAGCCGCTCCGAGTACATCGCGTTTACCTCCCGCGTCACGACCCTGCCCGGGCCGCTCCCCTCCCCGCGCTTCCAGCTCGGCGGCGGCTCCGACGGCAATGCGCTCGGCGAGCTCGACTTCATCGGCGTGTCCGCCGCCGACAGCAGCGTCACCGGAACGGGGCTGTACGCGCTCGACAAGATCACCGACGTCAGCCTCATCGCGATCCCGGGCCGAGGCGACGTGACGACCGTCAACGCAGGGATCGACTACTGCAAGAACCAGCGGCCGCTGAACGACTGCTTCTTCATCGGCGACGTCGGGATCATCACCGACGTGAAGGTCGCGCGCACGCCCAACGCGGCGACCGACGTCATCACCGTCTCGAACGCGCGCGATTTCGCGGTTATCGGCGGGATCGACAAAGCCGCCGGCGACTACGGCGCGATCTACTGGCCATGGGTGTTCGCGACCGATCCGATCGGCACGGGGAGCAATCCGAAGATCTTGCTGCCGCCCTCGGGGTTCTTGGCCGGGATCTACGCGCGCACCGACAACTCGCGCGGCGTCTTCAAGGCGCCGGCGGGGACTGAAGCCGGCGTCGCCGGCGCGCTCGGACCATTCGTGCAGGTCAGCGACACCGAGCAAGACATCCTCAACCCGGTCTCGCTCAACGTGATCCGCACCGTGCCGACCAGCGGTTTGGTGGTGTGGGGTGCGCGCACGATCGGCAGCGACGCCGAGTGGCGCTACGTCCCGGTGCGCCGCATGGCGATCTTCCTGCGCACCAGCATCTACTACGGGATCCAATGGGCGGTCTTCGAGCCGAACGCCGAGCCGCTGTGGGCGAGCTTGCGGCTCAACATCCGCGCGTTCATGTTCACGCAGTTCCGCGCCGGCGCGTTCAAGGGGACCAAGCCGGACGACGCCTTCTTCGTCCTCTGCGACAGCAGCACGACGACGCAGACCGACATCGACAACGGCGTCGTGAACATCCTGGTCGGGTTCGCGCCGCTCAAACCGGCCGAGTTCGTCGTGCTCAAGCTCAGCCAGATCGTCAACCAACCCGCTTCCTGACGCTTCGAGGTAGACCGCACCATGGCTCGCATGAACGCGCAGAGCAACCGCTTCGACCCGTACCGCACCTTCCGGTTCAAGGTCAAATGGGACGGCCAGTACGTCGCCGGCGTCACCAAGATCGGCGCGCTGAAACGGACGACCGAGATGGTCGAGTTCCGCGAGGCCGGCGAGAACATCACCAGCCGCAAGCTGCCCGGGAAAACCTCGTACACCGGAATCACCTGCGAAGCGGGGCTGACCTACGACACGGCGTTCTTCGACTGGGCGAACCTGGTGAACGACTTCGCCACCCACAGCGTGACCAGCCTCACCGACTTCCGCAAGAACATCACGATCGATCTCTTCAACGAAGCCGGTATCGCGGTGATGTCCTACAACCTGTACCGGTGCTGGGTCTCGGAGTTCCAAGCGCTGCCGGACCTCGACGCGGGCGCGAACGCGGTCGCGATCACCTCGATCAAGATCGAGTACGAGTGGTTCGAGCTCGATCCGAGCGTCACCGAAGCTGTAGGTCCGGCGCACATCGGGTAACCATGCCGACGCTGGGTGCGGCCGCCGAGCTCACGCTGCCGGGCGGCCTCGTGACCGACGAGCTCTCCGTTCGCCGCGTTGCGCTCGCGCCGCTCGACGGGTTCGGGGAGGATTGGCTGGCGCGTCATGCCGGCTGCTGCAGTGCCGAAGCGACGACCGCGCTGCTCGGCCTGTGCCTCGCTCCGCCGGACGGGCTCGACGCAACCCAATTCGCGCGCGAGCTGCTCGCCGGCGACCGCGACTTCCTCATGCTGCACCTGCGCCGGCTCACGCTGGGCGATCGCGTGCAGGCGGTGCTCCGCTGCCCGGCGTGCGCGCAGAAGATCGACGTGGAGTTCGACGCGCGCGACGTCGAGGTGGAGGCGCACCAGCAATCGGCGCGCACGTACGCGCTGACGGTCGACGGGCGCGCGGTGCGCTACCGGCTGCCGAACGGCGCCGACCAAGAAGCGGTCGGCCGGCTCGACGCCGAGCGCGGCGCGCAGGCGCTGTTCGAGCGCTGCATCGCCGCCGACGGCACCCTCCCGCTCGGCGAGGAGGCGCGCGCGACGATCATCGGCGCGATGGAGGCGAACGCGCCGAAGATCGACCTCGAGCTTGAGGTGAGCTGTCCCGAGTGCGCGCACGCGTTCGTCAGCCCGTTCGACGTGACGGCGTTCTTTCTCGCCGAGATGCGCGTGCGCGGCGAGCGGCTGCTGCGCGAAGTGCACGCGCTCGCGCTCCACTACCATTGGAGCGAAGCCGACATCTTGGCGCTGCGGCGCGACCGGCGCCACGCCTACCTCGCGCTGATCAACGAGACGGCGCGCGCGTGAACTACCTGCAACGCGTTGCGGCGTCTGCAGCCCGCACGACGCCGGCGGCCGCGCCCCCTCCGTCACCACCGCAGCTGCCGGTTCCGCCGCCTGGCGAACCGCTCGCGACCGGCGCGCTCGCGTTCGAAGAGGTTGAAGACGTTCGCCGCGATGCGCGCCAGGGCAACGACGATGCCGGCGGGAGCGATGCGGCACGCGCGTCACGGGCGCAACACCGCGAGCTCGACCCCCAGACGCAGCATAGCGGCGCGGAAAGCTCGCCGCATACCTCGCACGCGGGAACTCCACCCGCGCCAGCGGCCGCGACCAGCGATCAGCGCGAGCCGCATGAGGAATCCTCAACAGCACCGGTTCCTCCGCGTCTTCCGCTCTTGCGCCGGTTCGGCGCAGCGCCGGTGGATCGAATCGTCGCGCCGCGTGGATTGCGCGCATCGCGTTCCGCTGCGACGCCGCCGGGCGCACCGAGCGCGCCACACGTCCCGCCGAGCACGCAGAGCTCGACCACGCCGGCCACGCAGCACACGACGCCGGTCGACGCGCAGTCGCAGGCGCGGCTCGACTCATCCGCAGCGCCGCCCGAAGCGGCGACTCCGGCCGCATTGCCGCGGGAAAGCGAAGTGTCGCCGCCGGCGCGTACGGACGTGTCGGCTGAAACGGCGCCCCCGCTCGCGCACGACCTTCGTCCGGCGGAGGTCCCACAGCCCGTGCTGCCGGCGCCGGCGCCCGGAGCCGGCGCGTCTCCGGCGCATACGGCTCCAACCGCGTCGCATGCAGAAACCCTCACTCCGCCGTTTGCGCGCGACGCTTCGCCGATTGCCGTCGCGAGCGCGAGCGATCCGGTGCCGCGCGTGCCGGCGCCGATCCCGATTCCCGCCGTGCAGCAACGCGAGCCCGAGCGGCCGGCGCTCTCGATCGGCCGGGTCGAAGTTGTCGTCGAGAACGAACTCCCTGCGCCCGCACCCGCGCCGGTGTACGCGCAATCCGCTCCCGCTCGTTCCGCACGCGCCGCCGCGTCGCCGGTGCTCGAGCGCTTTCGGTTGCGCGCATGAGCGTCTCCGGCGTGTTCGACGTGACGCTCGCGCTGCGGATGCTGCTCCACAGCCGGTTGGTGCGCGTCAACGCCTCCGCGATCGTCACGCTCTTGCCGCCGGGCGACGACCTGCCCGAAGCGCCGGGCGTCAACTTGTACCTGTACCGCGTGAGCGAGAGCCCCGCGACGCGCAACCGCCCCTGGCCCGGCGACCGCAGCCACCCCGGCACGCCGCAGCCCGCGCTCGGCCTCGAGCTTTCGTATCTCGTCACGCCGCTCGGAAAAAAACCGGAAGACACGAAGTTCGACGACGGCGACGAAGCGCACCGCATGCTCGGCGCGGCGATGATGGCGCTCGCGCAATATCCCGTCCTCAACGACGTGCACGTTCCGCCGCTGAGCGGCCTCGCGAACTCGGGCTTCGACGCCGACCGCGCGCTCTCGCCGGCGCTGCTCGACAGCTTCGAGCAAGTGAAGGTCACGCTGCTGCCGACGAACATCGAGGAGATCTCGAAGATCTGGGCCGCGATCAACAAGCCGTACCGGCTCTCGGTCGCGTACGAGGTGTCGCTGCTCGAGCTCACCCCCGACGTGCCGCCGCCGGTCGACGGCGGGATCGTCACGCTCACCGGCGTCGGCGTCGTCACGATGCAGCCGCCGTCGATCTCCGCGCTCGTCCCGAGCTCCGGCCCCGTCGCCGCAAATGACGGCACCGCGGCGAACGCGCTGACGATCGAAGGGCTCGGCCTCACCGCGCCCGGCACGACGACGACCGTGCGCATCGGCGGCCAGGTCGTCGACTTCGACGCGACGACCGCGACGCCGCAAAAGCTGATCGCGACGCTGCCGAGCCAGCTCGACGCGGGGCCGTTCGTCGACGTGCGCGTCTCGTCCGGCGGTCAGGTCAGCGGGGCAGCAACGTTCATCGTGCATCCCTGGCTGGCGCGCATCGCGCCGGTTCGGGTTCCGCTCGACGCCGCCGCGCCGGCAACGCTGGAGCTGTTCGGCGAAGGCTTCACCACGACGCCGCGCTTCGTGCGCTTCGCGCCGGCGAGCGGCGCGGCGACGACCGCGACGACGCTCGCGGGCGGGACCGACAAGCACGCCTCCGTGCAGCTTCCGCCGGCGCTGGTCAACGGGCTCTACGACGTCGGGCTCGTTCTGAACGACGGGCCGCACAGCGCGAGCAACGTGCGGCAGCTCGAGATCGCGCCGCTCGTGCAGCTTCCGGTCGTAGTTTCCACGACCGTCGTCGACGCCAAGACGGTCAGCGTCGCGACGCTGAACGGACAGCGCCTGAACGGCGCCGCGCTCACCCTCGTCCTCGACGGCATCAGCTACGAAGCAGGGCCGAACGCGAACCCGAACCAGCTCGTCTATACCTTCGGCCGCGTGCTCGCAGCCGGAACGCACACGGCCGCGCTGAGCGTCGACGGCCACACCTCGAACGCGGTGACGTTCGATGTCTGAAGTGTCGAAGCTCCCGGTCGCGAGCTGGTTGGAATCCAACCAGGTTGCGCTCGTCGCGGCGCTCGGCGAGGTGCGCGCGCAGCTCGAAGCAGGCACGTCCGGCGCGGCGCCCGAGAGCCAAGACGCCGACTCGGCGCTCGCGGCACTGTGCGCGACGTTCAAGCTGACGCGCTTCGAGCGCGCGCTGTTGTTGTTGTGCGCCGGGATCGAGCTCGACTCCGCGTTCGCGCCGCTGTGCGCGAAGCTCAACGGCGATCCGGCGTGCGCGTATCCGACGTTCAGCCTCGCGCTGGGGCGGCTGCCCGACCCGCACTGGAGCGCGCTCAGCCCGGACGGCGCGCTGCGCCGCTGGCTGCTGGTCGACGTCGCGCGGCAGCCCGGCGTCTCGCTCACCGCGAGCGCGCTGCGCATCGACGAGCGCATCCTTCACTATTTGACCGGCCTCAACCACACCGACGAGCGCGTCGCGAACCTCGCCGAGCCGCTGAGCGCCGACGGGCTCGTCGCGCCCGCGCACGAAAGCATCGTCGCCGCGGTGTGCGAGGAGTGGTCGCGCGCGCGCGCGCTGCCCGCGATCCAGCTGGGCGGGCGCGACGCCGGCGCGAAGCGCGAGATCGCCGCCGCGGCCGCAAGCGCGCTGGGAATTCGCTTCTACGCGCTGCGCCCGGAGCTGTTCGCCGCGCAGGGACATCTCTTCGAAACCCTCGCGCGGTTGTGGGACCGCGAAGCCGCGCTCTCCGGCGCCGCGCTGTACGTCGACGCCGACGGGCTCGACGCCGCGGAGACGGCGCCGCACGTGCGCCGCCTCGTCGAGCGGCTCGCCGCGCCGCTGGTGCTCGCCGCGCCGGAACCGTGGCCGCTGACGCACCGCGCGACGCGCGTCTTCGACGTCGCCAAGCCGCCGGCGCCGGAGCAGCGCGAGCTGTGGGTGCGTTTCCTCGGCCCCGACGCCGAGCGCGCGAGCGAACAGATCGACCGCGTCGCGGGCCAGTTCGATCTGAGCGCGGTTGCGATCCGCGCCGCGGCGCTCGAAGCGCGCACCGCCGGCGCCGCACCGCTCTCCGAACGGCTGTGGGACGCCGCGCGCGCGCGGGCGCGCACGCAGCTCGGCGCGCTCGCGCAGCAGGTGCGCACCGACGTGACCTTCGCCGACTTGGTGTTGCCGGAGCGACACACCGCGCTGCTGCGCGAGATCGCGATGCACGTCGCGCAGCGCGCGACCGTCTACGGACGCTGGGGCTTCGACCACCGCACGACGAGCGGGCTCGGGATCAGCGCGCTCTTCGCCGGGCCGAGCGGGACCGGGAAGACGATGGCCGCCGCCGTGCTGGCGAACGCGCTGCGCCTCGATCTGTACCGCATCGACCTGGCGACGGTGGTGAACAAGTACATCGGCGAGACCGAGAAGAACTTGCGGCGCGTCTTCGACGCCGCGGAGGACGGCGGCGCGATCCTGTTCTTCGACGAAGCCGACGCGCTCTTCGGCAAGCGCAGCGAGGTCAAAGACAGCCACGACCGCTACGCGAACATCGAGATCAACTACCTGCTGCAGCGAATCGAGAGCTATCGCGGGCTGGCGATCCTCGCCACCAACATGAAGAGCGCGCTCGACGAAGCGTTCCTGCGGCGGCTGCGCTTCGTGGTCGAGTTTCCGTTCCCGGACGCGGCGCAGCGCCAGGCGCTCTGGCGCACGGTCTTCCCGCCCTCCGCGCCGCTGGAGGATCTCGCCTTCGAGCGGCTCGCGCTCCTCAACGTCCCGGGCGGGAACATTCGCAACATCGCGCTGCGCGCGGCGTTCCTCGCCGCCGACGCCGGCGAGCCGATCCGCATGTCGCACCTCCGGCGGGCTGCGCTGGGCGAGTACCTCAAGCTCGAGCGGCCGGCGAACGAAGTCGACGGCGCGTTCGGAGCGGCCTCGTGAACGTCGCGATCGACGCGCTGCGGCTGCGCTTCCGCAACGCCGCCGGGCACGAGCACCGCATCGAGCCGCTGACGCGGCGCGCGCTGGCACTGCTGGCCGCGCGCTTGCAGGCAGCCGATGAACCGCTGCCGGCAAACGCGCAGGCCGCGCGCACGATCGCGGTCGGGGGGATCGCATTCGACCGGCTCGGCGACGAAGAGGCGGCAAGCGCGATCGCCGACACGGTGGCGACGTCGCTGCGCGCGATAAGCGCGAACGGCGCGGAGGGTGCGGCATGGGAGTCCTGAAAGGCGCGTTCGCCAGCTTCGGCGCCGGGCTGCTCGGCGCGCTGCCGAACATCGTCGTGTTCCAGTTCAACCCCGAGCGCATGACGCGCACGCCGCGCACGGTGCAGCCGCCGCAGCCGCCGGCCGGCCAAGGGCAGACGAACGCGCAACAGGTGCCGGGCGAACCGAGCGAATCGATTTCGTTCACGCTGAAGATCGACGCGAGCGACGCGCTCGCGCAAGCCAACCCGATCGCCGCGGCGAGCGGCGTCCTCACCACCATCTCGGCGCTCGAGTTGCTGATGGTCCCGCAGAGCTCGCTGACGATCGACCTCTCGGCGCTGGCCGGCGGCTCGGCGCCGAGCAAGGCGCCGCCGCTGACCCTGCCGCTGGTGCTCTTCATCTGGGGCCCGTGGCGGATCGTGCCGGTCAACATCAACTCGCTCTCGGTCACCGAGACCGAGTACGACCAGCTGCTCAACCCGATCCGTGCCGAGATCAGCGTCTCGTTGCAGATCCTCACGCCGAGCCAGCTCGCCGGCCAGACGATCGGGATCGGCGCCTACAAGTACTCCGAAGGCGTGAAGGAAGTGATGGCCGCGCTCAACCTCGCCAACGCCGCGCAGCTCGGGATCAGCTCGGTCCTTTCGTTCATGTGAGACGCAGACGATGATCTTCAAGGGCAGCCGGTATCAGAACGTCGGAACGTACACCGCGACGGACGCCTCGGGCGCAACGGTGACGGCACTGCGCATTCGGTTCATCCCGCCGACGCCGGCCGGCTTCTTCCACGCCTTCGTCGCCGGCGAGCGGCTCGACGTCCTGGCGTACAACTACTACCGCGACGCGCAGAAGAGCTGGCTGATCGCCGACGCGAACGCGCCCGTCGACCCGGACGACGTGCTCGAAATCGGGCGGCGGATCGCGATCCCGCCGGACCGGAGCTGAGATGGCCGACAAAGCGTTCGAGATCGCGTTCGCGGGAACGAAGGCCGACCCGAGCTTCTACGCCGACGTGAAGTCGCTTTCGGTCGACGAAGGGGGCGAGGACGGGACGACGGCGCAGCTTCGGCTCGCGCTGCGGCGCGGGGACGACGGCTCGTGGAACTATCTCGACGACGACCGCTTCGCGCCGTTCGCGCAGCTCAGCGCGTCGCTCGGCTTCGGCGAGCTGGACGCGGTCTTCACCGGCTACGTCACCGGCGTCGAGGCGCACTTCGATCCCGATCCCGACCAGTCGTACGTGGACGTGAGCTGCACCGACACGTGCGCGCTGCTCGGGCTCGAAGACAAGGTCGCGACCTGGCCCAACCTCTCCGACGGCGACATCGTCAACCAGATCGTCGGCGGCTACGGCGTGAGCGTCCAAGCCGACTCGACCGCGCCGGTCCACCAGGACGACACGACGACGACGGTGCAGCGCGCGACCGACCTTCAGTTCGTGCAGATGCTGGCGCAGCGCAACGGGCTGGAGTTCTACTTCGAAACCGACAAGAGCACCGGCAGCGCGACCGCGTATCTCAAGGCGCCGGCGCTGCAAGGGACGCCGCAGCCCGATCTCGCCGTCGCCTTCGACGAGAACAGCAACCTGCGCTCGTTCGGCGCGACGCTGACCGCGCAGCGCCCGCTCAACGTGAAGACCGCGCAGGTCGACGTCTCGGGCGGGAGCACGAACGAAGCGCACGTCGCGGACCTCTCGCTCGACAAGCTCGGCGCGAGCGATCTCGCCGCGCTCGCCGCGGCCGCGATCGGCCGGCTCGCGACGCCGAAGGACGCGGCGGCGCAGCTGCTGGTTCTCGGCGCGCCGAGCAGCGATCAAGGCGAGCTGCAGCAGCAGGCGCAAGCGGTGCGCGACGAAGCCGGCTGGTTCATCGAGGCGAGCGGCGAGATCAACTCCGACGCCTACCAGCACGTGCTGCGGCCGCACCGCGTCGTGCTGGTGAAGGGCGCCGGGACGCAGTACAGCGGAAAGTATTACGTCACGCGCGTCACCCACACCATCACGCCGCAAGGGACGTACTCGCAAGCGTTCCAGGCGCGCCGCAACGCGCGCGACCTCGACGGCAGCGAAAGCTTCGGCGCGAGCAGCCTTGCGCTGGCGGTGCCCGGGCTATGAGCGGCGACGTTCTCACCAAGCTGGTCCAGCGCGTCGAAAACCGCTTCTACGGCAAGTACCGCGGGATCGTCGTGAGCAACACCGATCCGCTGAACCTCGGCCGGATCCAGGCGACGGTGCCGCGGCTGCTCGCCGCCGAGACATTGGGCTGGGCGCTGCCGGCGTTTCCGTACGGCGGCGTCGCGGAGGAAGGGTACTTCGCCGTTCCGTCCGTCGGCGCCGGCGTGTGGATCGAGTTCGAAGAAGGCGATCTCAGCTATCCGATCTGGACGGGGACGTGGTACCAGAGCGGCCAGATCCCCGAGTCGGCGACGCCGAAGCAGAAAGTCTTCAAGACGACCAGCGGGCACAAGATCGTGCTCGACGACGACGCCAAGAGCGTCACGATCACCGACGCCAACAGCAACGTGATCTCGCTGGATTCGAGCGCGATCAAGATCACCGCCGGCCAAGCGACGCAGATCGTCGTCGACGCGCCGCAGATCCAGCTCGTCGCCAACAGCAGCCATCCTTTGGTTTTCGGGGACAGCCTGCTGCAGTATCTCACCCAGCTCGTGCAGAGCTTCAACACGCACATGCATCCCGGCCAGATGGCCGGCCCGGTTCCCGTCACGCCGATGGTGCCGGCGCCGCCGGCGACGCCGCCCGATCCCAGCCTGCTCTCGCAGAAAGTGACGACGGGATGAGACAGAGCGATCTGCTGGCACGCCGGTACCTGGACTACCCGTACGGCGTGAGCGGGAGCGGGACGCCGAACACGACCCCACCCGACGACCACCTGCGCGATCTGATCCTGCAAGTGCTCTTCACAAATCCCGGCGAGCGCGTCTTCCTGCCCGACTTCGGCGCCGGCGTCTCGCAGCTCGTCTTCGCGCCGAACAGCGACGCGCTGCGCGTCACCGCGCAGTTCCTAATCTCGACCAACCTGCAGCACTGGCTCGGCGACCGCATCAACGTCGACCAAGTCACGGTGACCAGCGACCCGGGGTTCGAGAACGTCGTCACGATCGAGATCTCCTACACCGTCAAGGCGACGCTCGAGCGCCGCACGCTGGACGTGCAGGTCTGAGATGACGACCGCGCTGCGCCCGGCGATCGACTGCCCCGCCCCGACGCTCACGCCCGGCGCGCAGGGGATCGAGCGGGTCGCGGTCGACGACGCGCAGGCGCAGCTCACCGTGACGTTCGTGCGCGCGATCGCGCCCGGCGAGCTCTCCGTGCTGCTGCAGCGTGGCAGCTACACGCTGACCGGCGGCGCGCGCATCTTCCCGCGCATCCTCTCGGCCGCGCTGCCGGCCGTCCCCGACCCGCTGCACCGCACGATCGTGCTGACGCTCGACGTGATCGGCGACTTCTCCGTCTACACGCTCAGCGTGAGCGCGCCGGAGATCGACCCGTTCTTCGCCGATGTCGCGCTGCGCTTCCGGCTGGCGTGCGACGACGCGTTCGACTGCCGTGCGCCGGTCGCGGCGCCCGCGGCGCCGCCGGAGATCGCGGTGTCGATCGACTATCTCGGCAAGGACTACGCCAGCTTCCGCCAAGCGCTGCTCGACTTCGTCGCGGTGCGCTTCCCGAGCTGGACCGAGCGCAGCGAGGCCGATATCGGGATGATGCTGCTCGAGCTGTTCGCGGCGACCGCGGACACGCTGAGCATCATGCAGGACCGCGTCGCGAACGAAGCGTTCCTCGGCAGCGCCACGCAGCGCCGCTCGGTCGCCGGACATCTCGCGCTGGTCGGCTACCGGCTCGACGAAGGCGCCTCGGCGTGGACGTTCTTGCAGCTTGCGGTGAACGCGCCGGCGTCGCTGAACGACAACGTCTTCCTGACGGTCACCAACGACCCGCAGAGCGCCGGCGAGCCGGTGATCGTCTTCGAGACGCTCGGGAACGCGTCGCTCGACCCGCGCCATCAAACGATGCCGCTCTACGACTGGGGCAACGCGGGCTGCTGCGTCGACCACGACGTCTTCACCGCCGCGCTGGCCGGCAGCTACGACGGTCTCGCCGCCGGCGACTGGCTGCTCTTCGACGACGGGCGCGCGCCGAGCGTGGTGCGGCTGAGCGCGACGCCGCAGATCACGGCCGCGCCGGCGGTCGGCTCGCCGCCGTTCTCGCCGCCGTTCTCTCCGCCGCTTTCACCACCAGGCGGGATGCTCACGCTCGTGCAGTGGTCGGCGGCGACGCCGCTCGGGCACGACTTCTGCGTGCGCGACACCGTGGTGCGCGGCAACGTCGTCCTCGCCACGCATGGCGAGACGGTCGAGGGCGAAGCGCTGCGCGCGCTCACCCCCGCGCAGAAAACCGCGCTCGCGAAAGAGATCGCGGCGCGCGGCCCCGGCGAGCGCGTGCCGCGCCAGCGGCTCACGCTGGCGAACGCGCCGCTCGCGCGCCTCGATCCGAGCACGCTCGCGCTCGCGAACGGGACGCAGCGCACGACGAGCACGATCTCGTTGGAGGTCGGCGAGCCGCCGGTGCGCTTCACCGAGCTGCCGACCCTGCTCGAGAGCGCCTCCGACGCCACCGTCTTTCGCGTCGAGATCGATGATGCCGGAGACGCGACGGTCGTCTTCGGCGACGGCACGTTCGGAGTTGCGCCGGACGAGACGGCGGACGTCTTCGCGAGCTACCGCGTCGGCGGCGGCGCGATCGGCAACGTCGCGGCGGCGACCCTCACGCGCGCGCCGCTGCACCCGCCCTGGCTCGACGCGGTGACGAACCCGCTCGCCGCAAGCGGCGGGCGCGACCGCGAGTCGAGCGACCACGCGCGCCGGCTTGGGCCGGCGACGTTCCTCGATCCGCTGGTCGCCGTCACCGCCGCGGACTACCGCGCCGCCGCCGAAGCGTTCACCGACGCGAATGGCGCGCACCGCGTGCAGCGCGCGAAAGCGGCGTTCCGCTGGACCGGCAGCTGGCTCACCGTGACGCTCGCGGTCGAGCCGGCCGGCGCGGACTTCGTAGACGCGGCCCTGCGCGCCGCGCTGCTCGCGTACCTCGAGACGCGCCGTTTGGCGGGCTACGACCTCGATCTCGCCGATCCGGTCTACGTTCCGCTCGAGCTCGAGGTCTCCCTCTGCATCGCGCCGGGATTCGCGCCGGGCGACGTGCAGCAGCGCGTCGTGCAAGCGCTGCACGACTTCTTCGCGCCGGCGAACTTCTCGTTCGGCGACCGGCTCTACGTCAGCCGGCTCTACGCCGCCCTCGCCGCGGTGAGCGGCGTCGACGCGGCGACGATCGTGCGGCTCTCGCGGCTGCACGCCGCGAACCCCGCGGCGCGCACCGCGCAGAACCTGCGCCAAGGCTATCTCGACGTCGGTCCGGCGGAAGTGATCCGGCTCGACGACGACCGCAACCGGCCGGAGCACGGCACCGCGCGCGTCGACGTGGTGGGGACCGGAACGTGAGCGCGACCGCGACGCCGCTCTGCACGCTGCCGCCGCAACCGCCGGGCGGGTGCTGCGCCGCGCCGCCGCCGGCGCCCGCCGCGCCGATCATCCCGTCCAACGCGCCGGGACTCTCGGCGATCGCGTACCGGATCGGAACGTTCACCACGTTCCGGCGCGAGATGCTGAACAGCGTCGCCGACCCGCTGCTGATCGACCCGCTGCCGAACCCGTTCTTCCTCGCCGGCTGGCACGAAGGCGCGGAAGCCGACTACCAGACCGCGTTCGTCGAGCTGTGGGCGTATCTCGCCGACGTGCTGACGTTCTACCAAGAGCGGATCGCGAACGAAGCGTACGTCGGCACCGCGGTGCTGCGCGACTCGCTGCTGCGGCTCACCGCGCTGATCGACTACGTGCCACAGCCGGGCGCAGCGGCGAGCGCGCTGGCGGCGTTCACCGTCGCGAAGGGCAAGTCGGTCGCGGTGCCGCCGAGCTTCCGGGTCGGCGCGAAGCCGGCCGGGGCGAGTCCGCCGCCCGTCTTCGAAACGTCGAGCGGACTGGCGGCGACCGACGCGCACAACGCGATCCCGATCTCGGCGGTGGCGAAGGCGAACCAGTTCGAGCCGATCTCCGGCAGCGGCAGCGTCGCGCGCAGCGTGGTGCTGCAAGGCGACGCGAACCGGTTGGCCGCCGGCGACGACGTGCTCGTCGTCGAGCACGAAGGAGACAGTACGAACGAAAAGGCGACGCGGCAGCAGCTGGTCGACGTGGCGGTCGATCACCAAGCGAAGACGACGACGATCACCTGGACGGAACAGGCCGGCACGGCCTATCAGACCGACGTTGCGGTGAAGGTGTACGCGTTCCGCGCGCTCGCCGGCGTCTTCGGCAACAACGCGCCGCCGTGGGCAACGCTCTCGCCGACGCTGATCAGCGACGCAGTTGCGCCTCAGTCTTGGCCGGCGCCGCCGTACAAGTCGCAGACCTGGGACGACGCGACCAGCGCGTGGGCGTACGTTCCGATCCCGAACTCGAGCAACAACACGAACACGGGCGGCAACGAGGTGATGCTCGACTCGGCGTACGCGAACGTGACCGGCACCCCCGACCGGCCGACCTGGGCGGTGCTCAAGGCCGCCACGGTGCTGCCGGTGCACGTCACCGGCGCGCGCACGATCGTCGCGAGCGCGTACACGCTGACCGGCAAGAGCACGCTCCTGACGCTGCAGGAGACACCCCCCGCGAACACGTTCCCGGTCCGCGGCACGACGGTCCTGGTCGCACCGCAAGCGCTGGCCCTGCCGAACGATCTTCCGCTGACGACGAACGTTTCCGGAAACTCGCTGCTGCTCGCCGGCCTGTACCCGCAGCTGCGCGCCGGGCAAACCGTCGTGCTGCAAGGGACGCTCGACGGGGCGAACACCGTCGCGGCCGAGTCGGCGACGCTCGCGAGCGCACCGCAGCTCGACGTCGCGAACAATCTCACCACCGTCACGCTGACGAGCGCGCTCGCCAACACGTACGCGCGCGCCGGCGCGGTGCTGCTGGCGAACGTCGTCGCGGCGACGCAAGGCGAGACGGTCAAGGACGAGATTCTCGGCAGCGGCAACGCCGCCGCGAACCAGAGCTTCGCGCTCAAGAAAAAGCCCGTGACCTACGTGCCGGCGACCGGGTTCACCGAGACCGCGGTGACGAGCACGCTGCACGTGCGGGTGAACGGCGTCGAGTGGAGCGAGCTGCCGACGCTGCTGAACGCGGCGCCGAACGCGCAAGCGTACACCACCGCGACCGACGACGGCGGGCAGACGACGGTCGCGTTCGGCGACGGGACCAACGGCGCGCGGCCGCCGACCGGCAAGGACAACGTCCACGCGCGCTACCGCGCCGGGATGGGCGCGTACGCGAACGTCGCGGCGAACGCGGTCAGCCTGCTGCTCGACTCGCTGCCCGGACTGCAAAAAGTCACCAACCCGCAGCCGAGCTACGGCGGCGCCGATCCCGAGCCGGTCGCCAAGATCCGCGTCAACGCGCCGGACCATGTGCGCTCGTTCGGCCGCGCGGTCAGCGTCGCCGACTACGCCGCGCTGGCGCGCAGCTATCCGGGGATCGCGAAGGCCAGCGCGAGCTGGGTCAGGCGCGACCCGAACCTGGTCGCGATCCCGAACCCGTTCGTGCAGATCACCGTCGCGACGAGCGACGGCATCCCGCTCGCGCAGCAGCCGGTGCTGCGCCGCAACCTGCGCGCCTACCTCGACGCGCACCGCGATCCGAACGTGCCGCTGCGCGTCGCCGACTTCACCGCGGTGTACGTGGGCGTCGCGCTGAGCGTCGACGTGCTCGACCGCTACGGGCGCAACGCGACGCTGAGCGCGGTGCAAGCCGCGCTCTCGCCGAGCGCGAACCCCGACGGCTCGCTCGGATTCTTCGCGTTCGACCGGCTCGGTTTCGGCGAGAACGTTCCGCTCAGCGCGGTCTACGCGGCCGCGCAAGGCGTCGCGGGCGTCAGCGACGTGACGGTCACGCAGTTCCTGCGCACCGACCTCGACGCACCCGACAGCCTCACCGTGCGCGACGAGATCTTCGTGCGACCCGCCGAGATGGCGGTCGTCGCCAACGATCCGGCGAATCCGAGCACAGGCTTCGTGACGGTCACCCTCGGTCTCGGGGGCTTCGACGACGCATGAGCCGCAACAGCCCGCTCGACTTCACGCAGCGCCTGTACGAGCGCATTCCCGCGAACTACCGCGTCTACGACGCCGAGCGCGGGCAGCCGCTCCTGGCGCTGATGCGCACGATCGCCGGCCCGGTCTCCGCGCTGCGGCGCGATCTCGACGCGCTCTGGGACAACTTCTTCATCGAGACGTGCGACGACTGGGTGGTGCCGTATCTCGGCGCGCTGGTCGGCACGAACGTGCTGGTCCATCCGGTCGGCCGCAGCAACCGGCTCGACGTCGCCAGTACGATCGACTGGCGCCGCCGCAAGGGCACGCCGGCGATGCTCGCCGAGCTCGCAACCGCCGTCACCGAGTGGCCGACCGACCTGAGCGAGTTCTTCACCGTGCTGGGCTGGTCGGAGAACGTGAACCACGTGCGCGCGACGCGCACGCTCACCGCGAACGTGCGCGATCCGTACGCGCTCGGGCTGCTCGGCACGGCGCGCGATCCGTTCGCGCACGCCGCCGATTTCCGCACCTCCGCGCCGCTCGACCAGGCGCGCGCGGTGCGCGGCGCGCTGACCTCGCGGCTGAGCTGGGGAACGCCGGGGCGCTACACGATCAAGAACGCGGGCTTCTTCGCGCGCCGGTTGCAGACGTTCGCGAACCTCGGCGCGACGCCGAGCGGCGCGCCCCCCGGCGTCGCGGTGCCTCCGAACCGCCGCTGCTGGCGCTTCGATCCGCTCGACCGCGACGTCCCGCTCTTCGCCGGCGCGACGCACGCGCCGATCGCGCGCAGCGCGTTCGCGCTCGATCCCGCCGCGTTCGCGGCCGACGTCGTCGTGCGGCAGCTCGGGATCCCGCTCGCGCGCGCGGCGGAGACGCCGCTGCGCTCGAGCTCGCACACGGCGTTCGGGTTCGGCGGCGCGGGCGCCGGCATGAAGCTCGACACCAGCGCGGGATTGCGGTTGCTGAACGAAGAGCCGTTCGCGCACGGCGGCGTCGACTTCGCGATCGTTGCGCAGTCGATGCCGGCCGGCACGACGCTCGGCACGCTGCACATGCGCACCACCGCATACGCGCCCGGCGCTGCGACCACGGCGGCGGGAAATCTCGCGCTCACCGTCTCGCTCGCCAGCGATGCGGTGCGCGCGCGTTTCCCGGGCGCCGTGGTGGCGGTGCGCGCGGCGCAAAGCGGCGCGTTGCGCGAAGCCGACGGCCTCTACGTCTACTTGCCGGCGCGCGCGCTCGACGCGGGGACGCCGGTGACGTTCTACGTCGCCGGCGACGGCAGCACGTATACCTCCGCTTCGCTCGCGCCGACCGAGCTCGCGCGCGCTTCCGACGGTCCGCTGTACCCGCCGCGCGCGACGCTGCCGAGCGTCACGCCGATCACCGGCGCGCCGCCGCTGCGGCCCAGCGCGGGCGCGCTCGTCGTCACCGATCCCTCGCGCTGCGTGGGGAGCGGCGCGTTCATCGCGGCCGGCGTTCTCGCCGGCACGTTCCAACCGGCGGCGGCGCTCACGACGGCGGCGAGCAGCAGCACCTTCCCGGGTTTCGCATCGGGCCTGTGGACGCCGTTCGCGGACCGCGCGAGCATCGCGTTGCTGAGCGGAACGCTGCCCGGCAGCGGACCACCGCCGTCGCCAACGGACCAACCAGGTCCGCAACATCGCGAACTGCTCGCCGTGCAGATCACGCCGCTCGGAGGTGATGCGCTCCCGCCGCTCGAGCTCGTCGTGAGCTTGCGCAACGGCAGCGCGCTGCTCGTCTATCTGCCGGAAGCGCCGCCGCACACGCCGGCGATGACGCTGCTCGTCGCCGCCGACGGCGCGACGTATTTCGCGCCGGCCGACACGGCGGCGCTGCAAACGCAAGGCACCACGCTGACCGGGCTCGCGCTCGCGCGCGCCGGCGCCGGGCAAACGCTGCCGATCGCCGGACGCTGGCCGCTGCAGCAGCGCACGCCGGTCGCGGTCGACCTCTCCCGCGCGGCGCTGGTGCGCGACGGCGAGCTCGGTATCGATCCGGAGCTCGGGCGCTTCGCCTTCGCGCCGAACGATCCGGCGCTCGGGAGCGGCGCGCTGAGCGTCGACTACCGCGAGGGATTCTCCGACCGCGTCGGCGCGCTGAACTTCGACCGGCAGATCGATCCGAAAGCGAGCGCGACGCGCTTCGTCGCGAGCGGCGGCTACACGCTCTCCGACCTCACCGCGGTCTTCGGCGGCGCGCCGGTGCACGCCAGCGTCGTCGACGCGCTCGCGAACGCGAAGGACGGCGACGTGATCGAGATCGCCGACAGCGCGACCTACGTCTCGGCGACGCCGGCGTTCCTCGCGAACCCGGCGGTCAAGACGCTGACCCTGCGCGCGGCGAACAATCAGCGCCCGACGCTCGCGTTCTATGCCGCGGACGGAACGCCGGCGCCGGCGAGCATCCGAGTCGTCGTGCCGATGACGCGGTTGGAGCTGAGCGGTTTGCTGATCAGCGGCGCGCCGCTGCGCATCGACGCCACCGTCGCCGCGGTGCTCCTCACGGCGTGTTCGCTCGACCCCGCCTCGGACCGCGGCGACGGGATGCTCATCGTGAGCGACGGCGACCGCAACGCGAATGCCGACTACGTGCTCTGCCGCTGCGTCTGCGGCGGCGTGCGCGCGGGCGCCGGCGTCGGCCGCTTCACGCTTGCCGACTCGATCCTCGACGGACGCGCCGGGATGGCGTTCGACAGCCTGCCGTACGCGTCGAGTCCGCCGCTCTCGCCGCTCTCACCGCCCGACCCGCACACGGCCTCGCCGAACAGCGGTGCGAAGCTGCTGCAGCTCGAGCGCGGCACGGTGCTGGGCGCGGTGCACTGCGAGATCCTCAGCGCGAGCGACACGCTGCTGCGCGATCTCACCGTCGCCGACGACCGCCAGCGCGGCTGCGTCCGCTACAGCCGCTACCAGCGCGGCTCGGCGCTCCCGCGCCGCTACCAGTGCGTGCCGAGCGAGTCGCAGGCCGGCGCATCGACGCCGGTCTTCACCTCGCTGCGCTTCGGCAACCCGGCGTACGCGCAGCTCGGCGCGGGGACCGCGCCCGACGTGCTGACGGTGAGCGATCAGAACGACGCGCCCGGCGCGTTCGCGACGACGCTCGAGACGACGCGGCTTCACAACCTGCAGACCAAACTCGCGGAGTTCATGCCGGCCGGTCTCAATCCCGTGCTGATCGCGGAAACATGAAGGGGCGTATGACATGAAGGGCGATTTCTCGCGACTGACCTTCAAGCGTGCGAAGCACACCGCCGGCGTGCTGCACCAGCAAGGCCGCGTGTGGCTCGACGCCGACTGGAACGAAGAGGTTCAGACGCGGCTCGATCTCGCCGAGCGCGAAACCGTCGACGTGGTCGGCCGCTGCGGCGTTCCCAAGCCCGGCACGGCGTTCGCGATCTCCGCGAACCCTGCGGCGCCGGACGACTTCTTCATCAGCACCGGCCCCGGGCCGCGCGGGCGCTGCTACGTCGACGGCATCTTGTGCGAGCTGTACGATCCCGCGCTCGCCCACATGTCGTACCTGCACCAGCCCGACTACATCGACCCGCCGGCGCTCACGCTGCCGACGCCAGGCGACACGCAGGCGAAGAACGCGCTCGTCTACGTCGAGACCTGGCAGCGCCTCATCACCTACCTGGAAGATCCCGACATCCGCGAGATCGCGCTGAACGGGCCCGACACGGCGACGCGCCTGCGCACGATCGTGCAGGTGAAGGTGCGCGAGATCGCGGCGAACGTGACCGACTGCGCCGCCGCGATGAAGCTCGTCACCGACGGGGACGGCACGCTCACCACGCTGCCGCCGGTCGACGACCAGCCGCCGGACCCGTGCCGCATCCCCGACCCCGGCACGTACACCGGCCGCGAGAACCACTTCTACCGGATCGAGATCCACCGCGCCGGCGACGTCGCCGGGTTCGCCGGCAACACGAGCGCGCTCGGCGAAGCGACCGGGACCGCAGGCAGCAGCGAAGTGTTGACGTTGCTGCAGTCGATCTCGATCAACACCAACCTCGGCAACCTCGACGTCAACCGCAATCTCGGCGCCGGAATCGGAATCCGGTCGGGGATTCGGCATCTCTCCAGGCTCCATGCGACGTTCAAGTGGTCGAAGAACAACGCGGCCGACGCCGTGCAGGTGCTCTCCGTCTCGCAAGATCGTCTCACCCTCACCGTGCAAAGCCTCGGGCGCGACCTCGCGACGGCGCTCGTCGACGGCAACACCATCGAAATCTGCGACGACCGCAGCGAGCTCGGCCACCTGCCCGGCCACCTCACGATGATCGCCGGCAACCCCGATCCCGACCGGCTGACGGTCACGCTCGCCGATCCGCTCCCGAACGAGTTCGAGCTGCCGATCACCGATCCGAGCGCGCTCTCGCCGCTCAGCCCGCCGGCGGCGCCGGCGAACCGCCATGCGACGCTGCGGCGCTGGGATGGCGTCGGAACGTGCGCGGCGGCCTTCGACCAGCAGCTGACGCCCGACATGGATCTGGGCGACGGCGTGCACGTGCAGTTCGGCGGCACCGACTTGCGCTCGGGCGACTACTGGCAGTTCGTCGCGCGCAGCGTCGACGGATCGGTCGAGAAGCTGACGAATGCGAAGCCGACCGGAATCGTTCGGCACCGGTGTCCGTTGGCGCTGGTGCGCTGGCAGCGCTTGCGCCGCTTCGAGATCGCGCCGCTGTTCGCCGGCTCGCCGGCCTTCGCGATCCCGAGCGATCTGGCCGCCGCGATCGAGCAGTATTTCGAGCAGGCGCACGACCTCAGAACGGACGCCGCAACGCTGCTCGAGGTCGCGGCCGCAGCCGGCGCGACGCCGCACGAGCTGGAACTGCTCAAACTCCTCGCCGAACGGCAGCCGCATGTCGAAGCGCTCACCTTCCGCGTCGTCGAGGACTGCCGCAACCCGTTCCTGCCGCTGACCGACGAAAACGACGTCGACGCGGCGATGCACGTCGTGCGCGTCGGCCGCTTCGACACGAACGAGAACGTCACGCCGCTGCTCAACGACAGCCTGGTGACGACGGACGAGCTCGCCAACGGAATCGGCGTCTGGTTCGACCGCCCGGTCGAACCGAACGCGATCTCGCGGCCGACCTGCTACGTCGAGCTCGAGCTTCCGTTCCCGTCGTTCAGCCTGACGCGCGCGCTCGACGCCGCCGGGCTGGCGACGAACGCCTCGACCAACTTCGCGACCGCCGGCGGCCCGCTCGCGTACCAGCGGATCACGCTGGCGGCGAAGCTGGCCGCGAACGGCAACGCGCTGACATGGCGGCCGCACGGCGGGCGCAACGAGCTCGATCTCTTCGCCGCGCTCGCGCCGCCGGCAGACCGCGGCGCGCTCGCGCGGCTGCACCTGCGCGGCGACGTCATCTGGTCGCGCGACAACGACCGGCTGTTCCTCGACGGCGACGCGTTCGGGTTCGCGAATCCGAACGATCCGCAGCAGACGCTGTTGCGCTACCCGAGCGGCGACGGCAAGCGCGGCGGCGACTTCGAGCTGTGGTTCTGGCTTAAGGCGACGCCGCAGCTCGGCCTCTACGTCATCGACCAGAAGACGCAGGCGATCGAGTTCTACGCGCTCGACGCGAACGGCCCTACCACGCCGGCGCGCTCGTTCGGCACCCCGAACGCAGCGCCGAATCCGGTCGGGGTCGCAGTCGACGCGACGGGGAAGATCTTCGTCGCGAGCGGCGCCATTGGGGTTGCTCAGTTCGACCCCGGCGCGACCGGCACCCCGACGGCGCGCGCGACCGGCGCCCCACCGTTCAAGTTCATCGCGAGCGGGCTCGCGGTCGACGCGAACGGAGCGGTCTATCTCGTCGGGAACTCGATTGCCACCGGCCGCAGCAGCGTGCTCGTCTTTCCGAACGCGCTCGGCGCGGTGCAGCGCTCGATCGACGGCGCCGAGACGGGGCTCGTCGGATCGGTCGGCATCGCGGTCGGCGCCGACGGCACGACGTTCGTCACCGCGAACCCGCAGGACGGCGGTCGCGTCGAAGTGTTCGCGCCGAACGCATCGGGAAACGTCGGGCCTACGCGCTCGATCGTTCTGCCCGTCGCCAACGTCGGCGGCGCATCCGTGAAGTACACGGCGAACGGGGTCGCCCTCGACGCGGCCGGAAATCTCTACGTGGCAGCGGCGTCGCAGGCCAACACTGCCCTGCCCGACGCGGTCTTCGTCTTCGCACCGAATCAAGCCAGCCCGGCCAGAACGATCCGCGGGGTCGCGAACACCAAGCTGTTCGGGCCGTTCGGGATCGCGGTCGATACCGCCGGGAACGTCTTCGTCTCGAACCGGAACGAGGCCGCGATCACCGTGTACGGGCCGGGTGCCGACGGCGACGTCGCGCCGATTCGCACCGTCACCGGTGCCGCCGGCGTGTTGACCGCGCCGACGGCGCTCACGATCGGACTCTGAGGTGGAACCACCGCTCGTCTCGTGCATCATGCCGACGTACAACCGCCGGCACGACGCAGCGCGCGCGGTCGAGTATTTCCAGCGCCAGGACTACGCTCCGCGCGAGCTCATCGTGGTCGACGACGGCACCGATCCCGTCGGCGACGTCGTGCCGAGCGACGAACGGATTCGCTACGTGCGCTCGCCGCGCCGGCTCTCGATCGGCGCGAAGCGCAACCTCGCCTGCGAGCTCGCGCGCGGAACGGTGATCGTGCACTGGGACGACGACGACTGGCAGTCGCCGCACCGCCTGCGCGCCCAGGTCGCCGCGCTGGCGGCGAGCGGTAAACCGCTGTGCGGAATCAACGCGCCGTACTACCTGGACCGCGTCAGCGGCGAGACGTGGCAATACCGCTATCCGCCCGAGCAGCGCCCCTGGATCGCCGGCAACACGCTCGCCTACCGGCGCGACTTCTGGAGCGCGAACCGCTTCGCCGACCTCACCATCGGCGAAGACACGGATTTCATCTGGCGCGCGAGCGGCGAGCACATCCACGTGATGGCGGACAACGGGATCATGGTCGCGATCAAGCATCCCGGCAACGCCAGCCCGAAACCGACCCACACGCACTACTGGCATCCGGTCCCACCGGAATCAGTCGCCGCGCTGCTCGGCGCGGACTGGAAGCGGCACACCGGCGCGCCGCCGCCGTCCGCCTACCGCGCGCATCTACAGCGCCCGCCACGCAGGCGGGGCGCGATGATCGCCGCCCGCGCGCGCGACCTCGCGCTGCCGGAGTTCGCTGCGTACGATCCCGTCGGCGCGCTTCCGCCGATGCGCCGCTGGGAGCTGCCGTACGCGCTCGCCGCCCTCCGGCTCGACAACACCTCGTCAGTCCTCGACTGCACGATCAACCCGGCCGGCTTCGGCGAGCGGCTCGCGCAGCTCTACCCGCACGTCCTCTACCGCCATGCGCCGGCGATACAGAACAATGCGTTCGCGCCGCCGGTCGGCTTTCCCGACGCAGCCTTCGACCGCGTCGTCTGCGTCAACACGCTGGAGCACCTGCTGGCCGCGCAGCGCGAGACGCTGCTCGCGGAGATCGCGCGCAAGCTGAAGCCGGGCGGCGCGCTGGTGCTGACCGCGGACTACTACTTCGACTCGGCGTGGCAGAACCCGCACACGCTCGCGCTCGGCGTCATGCGCGCCGACCGCGCCGAGATCTTCAACGGCTGGAACAAGATCCGTCCGCGCGAGCTGGTCGACGCCTGTGCCCCGCACGGACTGCAGCCGCTCGAATCCGGCGGGCCGGAGGAGCCGCGCGAAGACGACCCCGCGCTCTACCTCAACGATCCACCGTACCCGCACGCAACCGTTGCCGGCGTCTTCACGAAGGGAGCGTTCCGGCCGCCGCAGCCGCGCCGGATCGTCCTCGCGCTGCTGACCTGGAGCACCTGCACCGCGAGCCTGGAGTCACTGTGCGCGCTGGTGCGCGAGGCGTATGCGCTGGAACGGCTCGGGCACGAGCCCCACGTGTTCGCCGTCGACAACGGTTCAGACGACGGCACCGCCGAAGCGCTGCGCGCGCTCGAGCCCGAGATCGGCGTCCCGCACCGCGTCGAGTGCAACGCGCAGAACCTCGGTAACTCGCGCGCGCGCAACCGCATCATCGACTACGCCCTCGGCGTCGACGCGGACTACGTTCTGTTCGTCGACGGCGACATCGAGCTCGTCCCGCACTCCGCGAACGCGATGCTGCGCTATCTCGAAGGCTGCGGCCGCGCGCTGGCGTGCATCGGCGCCGACTCGAACGACTACAGCGACGAGCGCGCGCGCACGACGGCCTCGCTCTTCAGCTTGCACGGCCTGCGCATCGAGACGCTCGATTTGGTCGCGTGGACGCAGTACGGCCTCTTCCGCGCCGAGGTCTTCCGCGACGGCGTCCGGTTCGACGAGGACCCGCCGTTCGACGGCGCCGGCTGGGGGTTCGAAGACAACGACCTGGCGTTCCAGATGCAAGTAAAAGGCTATCGGTCGCAGCGGTTCATGGGGGTCACGTACTTGCACCGGAAGGCGCGCTCGTCGATCCGCATCATGCGCCGGCTCGGGATCGACGCCGACGCGCTCTTCAACCGGCGCCGCACCCGCCTGCTCGAGAAGTGGTCGCACGTCGCGCAGATCGCGCAGGGCCCGCTGGTCGACGTGCAGCGCTCGACGGCGCTGCCGATTTGAAGACGCACGCAGCGCCGGACGCGAAGCGGCCGTGCGCCTGCGGCGGCTCGTGCGGCGCGTGCGCAGCAAAATCGAGCGAGCCGCAAAGCACGGCGCCTGCGCACCCGCCGGCGCAAGCGCACAACTTCGCGGACGTCGCGGTCGTCCCGCCGCCGCGCGCAGCGGACATACCGACGGCCGACGACAGCGACGACGACATTCCTGACGGCGGTGCGCTGGACGGCGGTGGTGCGGCGGACGGCGGCGTAGGCGCTCCCGGCGGCGGCGCTACTGCGACCACGGACGGTTGCTCCCAACCGTTCAGCATGACGAAAGTCACGTCCGGGAAATTTCAGAACGGGTTGAACGTGTACAGCTATTTTCCGGACCTGAGCGGCCGCGGCTCGGGAGACGCGGGTCCGTTCGATACCGGGACCCGCGTCGGCTCGTGCGTGCAGCTCATCGGCACGTTTCCCAGCCCATGCCGCCCCGAGCTGTTCTCGCTCGCGCAAACCGTCACGTACGCCAAGAAAGTCGTCAACGGGGCGCACGATCCGAAAGAAGGCGTCGCTCAGGACGACATCGCGAAATCCGGTCGCGACGCGTCGACGGCGCCGTTCCGTCAGGATTGGCTCGGCGGCGGATACAACGCCTCGATGGCGGACCCACCGGCCACCACGTACTCGGCGACCGACAACATCGAGCTCGACCGAAACTGGACCACCTCGCTGGTCGGGACGGGCGGGCGAAAGTCAGTCGACTGGTCGAGCTCGATCCGCATCGTAAACGGCAAGGTAACGCAGAACACGGTCGCCTGAGATTCCCCAGACCCCTCTCAGCTTTCTCTGCATTCTTTAGTTGGCACCGGCTTCGCCGTGAAGGGGGTGCCGAATGAACCGCAGAGCCGCCCTTTCCGCGCTCGCCGCCTGCGCCGCCGCGCTCGTCGCGCGGCCCGCGCTCGCCGACGGCTTGGTCCGCTTTCGCAACGTCTCGTTCGCGCGCGCGGTGCTGATCGAGGTCCGCGTCGGCGAGACCTTCGACGCCGCGACGCTCTACGGCACGCAGCGCCTCGCGCGGAACGAGACGTGGGAGGTCGACACGACCGGCACTCCGGCTTGGTGGCGGCGCGAGCTCGCGCCCGGCTCCAACGACGGCCGCTACACCGACTGGCAGCGTGCCGATCCGAGCCGCTCAGACCTGCGCGTCGATCTGTAACCCCGCGCCGACCGAGCGCGCCGTCCGGTGGGCGCGAAGGGCCGCCAGCGACGGCGCCCGTACTCCGGCAGCGATGCGCTCCGGGAACCGCTTTCTCGACGCGTTGCCGGCCGCTGCGGCGCAAGCGCTGATCGCCGGGGACGAGCCGCGCGAGCTTCCGTTCGGTTCGACGCTCGTGCGCCGCGACGAGAAGCTTCGCGCGATCCATTTTCCGGTGTCGGGCGCGATCTCCGACATCGAGGAGCAGCCCGACGGCGGCGCCGCCGAGACCGCTGCGGTCGGGCCCGAGGGCCTCAGCGGCGTCGAACTGCTGCTCGACGTGCCGAACGCGCTGCTCACGCGCGTCATCCAGACGCCGACCACGGCGTTCGCGGTCCCGGCCGAACGGGTTCTCGCCGTCCAGCGCGAGCACGCGGCGCTCGGGTCGCTCGGCCGGCGCTACGCCGCCGTGATGCTTCGCGCCGGCGCGATCACCAGCGCTTGCAATGCGCGCCACGTGGTGACGCGCCGCCTCGCGCGCTGGGTCCTGCGGATGGCCGATCGCCTTCGCTCCGACGAGGTCGTCCTCACGCACGACGCGACCTCGCTGATGCTCGGCGTGCGGCGCTCGACCGTGACGCAGGCGATGCGGGACTTGCAGCGCTCGGGCACGATCGCGGGAGCGCGCAAAGGCGCGCGCATCGTCGACCGCAGCGGTCTGGAAACGCTCGCGTGCAGCTGCTACACGGAAGAGCGCGCGCTCTACGACGCGCTCTACGCGTAAGCCGTTGCGCGCTGCTCAGCGCCGCCGCTTGCGCCGCCGCCGGCGCCGGGGGCCGAACAGCAAACCGAACAGAATGCCGATGCAGCCGCGCCGGTCATCGTCATGGTCGCCTTCGTCGCGGTCGCGTTCGTCGCGGTCAGGCTCACGTTCACCGTCGCCGCGACCACCGTCGCCGTGGCTGCCGTCGCCCCGCGAGTCACCGCCGAGCGCGTCGACGCGGCCGGCGATCTGTGCGACGTAGCGCCGGAACGGCAAGTACCAGCGATTTTCCTCGGGAATCGTGGCGAGGACGTCGCGCACGATCGCGTACGAGCGGCGCTCGAGCGGAAGCATCTGCTCGGCGGTCGTCACCGGGACGGTGATCTGGAAAGCGCCCAGCACGCGGCGCGCGCCGGTGTCCGGTGGAGCAACGGCCGCCGTCGTGCGCGCGGAAACGGCGGTCTCGCCGCGAGCGAGCGCGTCGCGCTCGCGGATCGCTTCACGCAGCGCACCGAGCGAGATGGCCGGCGGCGGCTGGACCGGCGCCGTCGTCACCTGGCGCACGACGATCTTGAACACCTGACCTTTGCGCACGGTCCGCGGGAGATCGACCGTCAGCAGGCCGGCGAGCGTGGTCACGCCTTGCGGGAGCGGGACGTAGGTGACGCCCGCGGTCTTGCAGCGCAGCGTGTGATCGTCGACCCGCTCGAGCGGCTGCAAGTTGAAGCTGCGGCCGGCGAGATCGAGGATCGCCGAAACTTTGACCGCCGGGAGGTAGATCGTCGCAACGCTGCCGGGAGGTGTGGTGCCCCAGTCGATCATCAGCTCGTCGTGCGCTTCCTTTTCCCCCAGCGTCGCGCGGGTGGGCTTGATCTCGAAGGTGTGCTGGATGCGGTGCGTCGCCGGGTCGCCGGGATTCTCCGACTGTACGATCGCGAGGTTGCGCTGTGCGAGCTTGTCGGAGGAGGCCGTCGACGCGCCGACCGGGATCGGATCCGGATCGAATGCGACCTCGGCGACCAGGCACTGGTGCAAACCGCGGATGAGGTCGCGGATTGAGCGGTTGTCGGGGCCCGGCGGAAACGGCCCGGACGGCGAAGCGGGCTGGATCGGGAAGAGCGCCTGCGAGGGCTGGTTGATGTCGAGCCAGACGCCGAAGTAGGCGTCGACTTCCTTGCCCGTCGCGTCGGGTAGGATTTTCTTCAGGTTCGTGCCGTCGTTCTGCGAGTTCAAGCTTGCCATGGGATTTATCACGTTCGCGCGCTTCTCGGCGAAGAACGGGATCGTGACCAGCTCGCCGCCCTGCACGCCGAGGACCGGGATCTTCACGCCGGGATGCGCGCCGGTCTTGTAGGTCGTGCTCGGGTCGTAGTCGGTCCACGTCGCGGCCGTCTGGAACATGCGGAAGAACACACGCACCGCCGGCGCGGGATTGAGCTTGGCGTAATAGCGCACGCGGGCGAACGCGAAGTTGAAGACCGGGACACCGCCGACGGTCTCGGAGAGCTCGAGGTGCGAGACGGTCTCATCGGTGGAGATGTTCTGGAACGCGTCGGGATGCGCGTGCAGGTTCGTCACCGCGTTCCGGACGAACGCCAGCGCGTCGTCGGGCGTCGCGGCGTTCGGGAGCGCCAGCTGCGGCCAGTTCGGGAGCGAGCCGCCGGGCTTCAGTTGAATGACCCGCACGTCGGTGCTCAGCCACGAGATCGGACCGTCGATCATGAACGGGTTCGGCTGCGTGATCAGCGTCAGCGTCGCCTGTGCGACGAGCCCCTTGATCGTCGCGGTGATCGGAAAGTCGGTGCTTTCGGCCGCCGGCCACGCCGCGGTGCCGGTGAAGTGAACCTGATAGAAGAACGTGAAGCGCTGCGCCTGGTTCGGCAGCGTGTCGTCCTGGCATTTGAGCTGCGTGGGCTGGAACGTCATCCCCGCGATCGGTGAGGCCGGCGCGATCTGCGGCGCGTTGTTGAACTGCGGATCGCCGGGTGCGGGGTTCGGGTTGGTGATCCCGAGATCGCTCGGCATGAAGCCTTCGACGACGACGTAGAACGCCGCGTCGATCACCGCCGGGTTGTTCAGCACGAGCATCGCGTCGATCTCGTCCTTCCCGAACGTGTTGCGGTCGGTGATCATGAACGCGTCCTTGCAGACCACGCTGCGCTCGGTCTCGACCAAGTTCCCGCCCCCGTCCGGGACGATGAAGCCGAGCCGGAACCAGTTCGCGACCATGTCGGTCGGCTGCATCGCGATGTCGCGGTCCCAGAGGACGTTCGCCATCGAGCCGGCCGGGAACACGGTGTCCGGCCGCGCGGCGGGCCACCACGACTGCTCGTCCGGCGCCGTCCCGCCGGCGCACCACGTGAAGTCGCCCTGCCACGGACGCGCCATGTCCTTGGTGACGTCACCGGGATTCACGCCGGACTGATCGAGGCGGAACGGCTCGGTGTACGGAAACGTGCGGACCGTCCTCGTCGCCTCGATTCCCGGATAGAACACCGCGCCGACCGAGGTCTCGAGCGCGGCGCGCGTCATCCCGTCGGGCGTCAGCACGGGAAGCGGCAGCGTCCCGAAGTCGTCGGTGAAATTTCCCTGGTGCCACTGGGACATCTGGTCGTACTGGAACTGCCGGAGCGTCGGCGGAACGTCCTGGCCGGGAACGTCCGCGGGGTAGAGCAGCGGCATGTCGTGATCGGAGGTCGCGGCGGCGCCCGGTGAGGTGAGCTTATTGAAGATCGTGTCGCGATCCGCTTGCGACGGGACGCCGGGGCCGATCACCTTCGCGACGGTGTCGTGATCGCCGGCGCCGAACACCGCGGCGGCAACGCGCTTTGCGTCCATCGCGCGCTGGAGAATCGGCCAGATATCGTTGGTGAACGACGGCGTGCCGGGCGCCGGAAGCATCAGCTGTTCGATCATCGTCTCGCGGATCGTGTCGTAAAGCGTCGTCACGGTCTGCACGGAGGGCGCGTAGTGCGGCGGCGGGCAGATCACCCACGCACCGGCCGCGTTCCACGTCTGCCCGCCGACGACGATCGTCGCGTTCACCGGGCCGTCGGAGACGTCGTCGTACCAGCTCGCGTTGTCGAAGTCGGCGATCTGCGCTCCCGCGAGCGTGGCGCTGTTGCCGAAGCCGCCGGCGACGATCAGGCGGCCTTGCGCGTCGGTGCGCGCGTCGCCGAGCGGGACTTCGGTCGTGCTCATTCCGTAGGTGTACGTGCCGTTCGCGAACTGCGCGACGTCGTTCGCGCCGGTGAGCGTGCGCGGACCGGGGTCGATCTTCGTCGACTCCTTGTTCATCGGCTTGGCGTTGACGAGGTGGACCGTCCAGGTGATCGCGCCGTCGGCGAGCGTGAGCTCCTTGACGCTGGCGTCGTCGTAGAAGCCGAAGAGGCGGAAGCGCTGCGCCTGGCGCTTGATCCGGCACTGCTCGTCTTTGTAGGTGCCGTTCGGCGGTGCGGGCGGCGGCGCAGGGAACGGAAGCTCCGGGCCGATGAACGACTCGGGACTGTTGCCGAGCCTCGCGATCCCGATCGTCGGGAAAATCTTGACGGCGGTGAGGTTTGCCATCGATGCGTCTCCTATGCCGTGGCCGCCAGCGCGCGCGTGCGACGGGCCCAGAACGGGGACGCCGGCCAGCGTCCCTCGAGCGCGTAGCGGTGCGTGAGGCCGTCGAGGTAGCGCGCGTACTCCGCGCGACAGCGTGCATGGTATGCGTCCAGGTGCGAGGTCTCGCCGCGCTCGAGCGCCGCGCGGATCGCGTCCGCGGCAGCGATTCCGTTGCGCAGCGCGCGCACGACGCCCCAGCCGCAGAGCGGATCGTGCGCGGCGTACGCGTCGCCGACCGCGAGCCAGTGCGGCTGCGGGCCGGGGTCGAGGAGCGCGCTGTCGGCGGCGACGATGCGCAGTCCGGCGCGCGCGGCGAGCTGCGGCGCCATCAAGTCGCGGTCGGTGAGGTACGCGAGCGCGTGTCCGCCGGGGATCGGCGTCGCGTACCACCAGCCGCCTGGCGTCGCTTCCACGACGATCGCGTGCGCGTAGGTCGGGTCGGAGTTCGGCTCGGTGTGCGCGACGAGCGCGACCAGGGCGTCGAAGCGCGTGCGGCGCGCGCCGAGCCGGCGGCCGAGCGCGCAACGGCGTCCGGTCGCGTCGACCAAGAACCGCGCGCGCAATGACGGAACGTCCTCGCCGAGCGCGACGTGCCAGCTGCTGCCGTCGTGGCGCACCGCGCCGAGCCGCGCGTAGAGACGCAGCGCGCAGCCGCGCGCGAGCACCGCGTCGCGCAGGTCGCGGTCGAAGCGCGCGCGGTCGACGTGCCAGCGCGCACCTTGCGGATCGAACAGTGCGTTCTGCGCCTGCATCTCCGGCGCGCCCCAGACGCTGCGGATCTCGTAGCCGCGCAGGTGTCCCGCGGCGAGGAAACGGTCCCAGAGCCCGAGCTCGGCCAGCGGCGCGCGGATCGCGTTCGAGAACGTTTCGCCGACCCACGGCGGATCGGCGACGGGCCGATCCAGAATCGCCACCGACGCGCCGCCGTCCGCCAACCGCAGCGCGGTCGCGATCCCGGCCGGACCTGCACCGAAGACACAGACGTCGAACCGGTCGCCTCGTCCGGCCATCGCAGCGCACCTCGCTCTCGAATTGTGGGCCCAGTATGCGAGCGGGCTCTTACCGGGCGCTTACGGGAAAACACGCGTAAGCACGGTAATGCCGAGCGCGATGCAGCCGCCGCACCTCGTCCGCGCGCTCGCCGCCGTGCTGATCCTCGCGCTGAGCGCGTGCGCGCGCACCGCGCAGCCCGCTGCGCCGCCGAGCGGGACGCTGCGGATCCCGACCACCGTCGATCCGCCGGGCTTGAACCCGCTCGTCTTCGACAACGGCCAGGTCTCGCTGCTCGCCGTGCTGATCCACGGCTACCTGCTGCGCGTCGACGCGGACGGCAAGCTGATCCCCGACCTCGCGCTCGAGGTGCCGGCGCGCGCGAACCGCGGCGTCTCCGCCGACGGCCGGACCGTCACGTACCATCTGCGGCGCGGGGTGCGCTGGCAAGACGGGACGCCGTTCGGCGCGCGCGACGTCGTGTTCTCGTTCGCGGCCGCGATGAATCCCGACAACGCCGTCCCCGACCGCACCGGCTTCGATCACGTGCGCTCGGTGCGCGCGCTCGACGACCACACCGTGCAGGTGACGCTGACGCACCCGTTCTCGCCGTTCGTCGCGTCGTGCTTCACGATGGCGGCAAACGATCCGTACGCTATTCTGCCGGCCCATCTGCTGGCCGGCAAGCACGACCTCAACCGCGATCCGTACAACGCCGCGCCGGTCGGCCTCGGCCCCTACAAGGTCGAGCGCTGGGACCGCGGCGCGCGCTTGGTGCTGAGCGCCGACCCGCACTACTTCCGCGGCGTTCCGGCGATCCCGCGCATCGAGATCGACATCGTTCCGGACCCGAACACGGTCGCGACGGTGTGGAAGACGGGGTCGGCCGATCTCGTCTTCGCGCGCGTGCAGCAAGGCCGCGCGTTCCTCGACGCGATTCGCACGCGGCGCGACGGCCACGTCGTGCTCAAGCCGCACTACGAGTTCGATTTCATCCTGCTGAACCTCACCCGCCCGCCGCTCGACGACGTGCGCGTGCGGCGCGCGCTCGCAATGGGGATCGACCGCACGCACATCATGCGAACCCTCGATGGCGAGCTGTGGGTGCCCGGCGAGAGCGATCGTCTGCCGGGGCAGTTCGCCTATGATCCCGCGCTGCGGCAGCCGGCGTACGATCCTGCCGCGGCGGCGCGGCTGCTCGACGCAGCGGGCTGGAAAATGCAACCTGACGGAACGCGGCGCAAGAACGGCCGGCCGCTCGCGCTCGAGTTCGTCGCGACGACGGAGTCGAAGTCGACCGAGCGCTTCGGACTGCTCGCGCAGCAGGACCTCGCCAACCTCGGCGTGCGCGTCGACTTGAAGTCGTACGCCTACAACATGGTCTGGGCGTCGAAAGCCGAGCACGGCATCTTTCAGACCGGCCGCTTCGATTTCGCGTACTCCGGCTGGCAACCGAATCTGGTCGCGGACCACTCGTACCTGTTCCGCTGCGACACGCGGCCGCCGAACGGCGACAACTTCGGCGGCATCTGCGACCCGGTCATCGAGCGCGCCGCGCGCGAAGAGCTCGACACGACCGATCCGGCGCGCGAAGCGGCCGGCGACCGCGCGCTGACGGCGCGGCTGATCGCGCAGACCGACGTGATCTTCCTGGGCTTCAACAAGGAAGCGGTCGCGTACCGGGACGGGCTCGAAGGGATCGCGCCGGCGGTGACCGGACAGCACTACTGGAACGCCTACGCCTGGCGTTGGCGCACCCCACGAAAGTAGACGTGGCGCGCGGCGCGGAAGGGGCCTGCGTGACTACCGCGTCCCTCACCTACGGCTCGTATCTCAAGGTCCCCGAGCTGCTCGCGCTCCAGCAGCCGCTCAGCGATCCCGCGCACCACGACGAGCTGCTCTTCATCGTCGTCCACCAAGTCTACGAGCTGTGGTTCAAGCAGGTGTTGCACGAGCTCGACGCCTCGGTGCGCTTCCTCGAGAACGGCGACGTGCTCAAAGCGGTCAAGGCGTTCCGCCGCATCCACGCGATCCAGGGCATTCTCGAGCAGCAGGTCGACGTGCTCGAAACCATGACGCCGCAGGAGTTCAACGCGTTTCGCTCCGGCTTGAACCCGGCCAGCGGCTTTCAGTCGGCGCAGTTCCGCGAGATCGAGTTTCTCGGCGGGCTGCGCGGCAACGAAAAAGCGCTCGCGCACCTCGACCTCACCCCGGAGGAGCGCGCGCGGCTCGAGCGGCGCCTGCACGAGCCGACCCTCTACGACGCGCTGAAAGGCTATCTCGCGCGGAGCGGCTTCGACGTCTCCTCGCACGACGCGCTTCTGGCGACGCTGCGCTCGGTCTACGAGAACGAGAGCGAGCACTTCGCGCTCTACCTGCTGCTCGAAGACTTGATCGAGTTCGACGAGCGCGTCCGCATGTGGCGCTCGCGGCACGTGCTGATGGTCGAGCGGATGATCGGGATGAAGCCCGGGACCGGCGGCTCGCTCGGCGTCGCGTACCTCCAGTCGACGCTGCAGAAGCGCTTCTTCCCCGAGCTCTGGGAGGTCCGCACCGAGCTCGGCGGAAGCTCCGGCGCGTGATCGCCGCAACCTCGGCCAAGGCGCGCGAGCGCTTCGCCGGCCTCGAAAACTGCACGTGGCTCGTCTCGCACTCGATGGGCGCGCCGCCGCTCGCGGCGCGCGACGTGCTGACGCGCTACCACGCGCAGTGGGCCGAAGGCGGGCCGGAAGGCGCGTGGCCGGCGTGGCTCGACGAAGCGCGCGCGATCGCCGACGGGATCGGCGCGATCGTCGGCGCGCCGCCCGGCAGCATCTCGCTCGGCCCGAACGTGAGCGTGCTGCAATCCGCGCTCGCCTCGTCGCTGGACTTCCGTGACGCGACGAAGAACGAAGTCGTCTACGAAGCGCTGCAGTTTCCGTCGCTCGCGTACGTGTGGACGGCGTGGGAGCGCGCCGGCGCGAAGACGGTGCGCGTGCCGACCGACGACGGCCGCACGATCCCGACCGAGCGGATCTGCACCGCGATCACCGCGCGCACCGCGGTCGTCGTCCTCTCGCACGCCTACTACCAGAGCGGGGTTGTGATCGACGTTCCGGCGATCGTCGCGCGCGCGCGCGAGTGCGGCGCGCTGGTCGTGCTGGACGCGTATCAGACGACCGGAACCTATCCCTACGACGTCGGCGAGCTGGACGTCGACGTCGCGGTCGGCGGCTCGCACAAGTGGCTGTGCGGCGGACCCGGTTGCGGCTGGATCTACGTGCGACCCTCGCTCGCGCAGACGTTTCGCCCGCTGGTGACGGGCTGGTTCGCGCACCGCGCGCCGTTCGCGTTCGAGCCCCCGCCGATCGAGTACGCGAACGACCGGATGCGCTGGGCGACCGGCACCCCGACGATCCCCGGCTACCTCGTCGCGAAGCCCGGCCACGACGTGATCCGCGAGATCGGCGTCGCGGCGATCCGCGAGCACAACGTCCGGCTCACCACGCGCCTGACCGAGGCGGCGCTCGAACGAGGCTGGACCGTCAACACGCCGCACGACGCGCGCCGCCGCACCGGCTGGGTCGGCATCGACGTCCCGAACGCCGAGCGCGTGCTGCACGAGCTGATCGCGCGCCGCATCTACGTCGACTACCGGCCGGGCTGCGGCTTGCGGGTGAGCGCCCACCTCTACACGACGGACGAAGAGATCGAGCGCTTCCTCGAAGCGATGGACGCTCTCGTGCTCTGAGCGACCACGCATGCCTTAGGCGATCCTGGGAAGACGGCACTTGTCAGTCACTCAGCCCGACAGGAGCCTCTTCCACGATGCATCATCCAAGCAGACTGATACTCGCCGCCGCGGCGCTCGCGCTCGCGTCGACCGGTACCGCGTTTGCGCAATCATCCTCGCCGATGCCCTCAAGCACCGCGATGCCGGCGAGCGCGTCGCCGAGCGCGCTGCCGACGACGTCGATGCCGGCTCCGACCAGCTCCCCGATGGCGGCCCCGAGCGCGGCGCCGGCGACGAGCGCACCGGCGACCAGCGCGCCGTCGAGCTCCGGGAGCGGCGGCTCGAGCACGAACACGAACT
>JAFAKB010000085.1 GCA_019235885.1 Candidatus Eremiobacterota bacterium
GCGACGATTCGCAGCAGGGGCGATTTCCCCGCCCCGCTCGGCCCGGCCAGCACGGTGACGCCCCGCCCGAACGCCAGCTCGACCTCGAGCGCGAACTCGCGCAGCTGCTTGCGGGCGGCGAGCTCGATCACGGGGCCCGCCGCTCCAAGGCACGGACGGCGGCGACCACCGCGAGCGCGACGGTCACCAGCACCACTGCGAGCGTCGCGGCGAGGTCGACGTCGCCGCTCTCCAGGCCCAGGTAGACCGCGAGCGGGAGCGTCTGCGTCACGCCGGGCAGGTTGCCGGCGAACATGATCGTCGCGCCGAACTCGCCGAGCGCGCGCGCCCAGGCCAGCACCGCGCCGCCGGCGAGCGCGGGGAGCGCCAGCGGCACCGTGACGCGCGCAAAGGTCCGCAGCGGGCCCATCCCCAGCGTCGCCGAGGCTTCCTCGTAGACGCGCTCGACCGCGGCGAACCCGGCGCGCGCCGCGCGGACGTAGAACGGCGCGCCGACGAAGAGCTGCGCCAGCACGACCGCCGCGGTGGTGAACGCGAGGCGCACGTGCAGCGCGTCGAGCGCCGGCGCGGCGAGCCCCGCGCGGCCGAAGACGAACAGCAGCGCCAGCCCGGCGACCGCCGGCGGGACGACGATCGGCAGATCGACGATCGCGTCGAGCACGCCCCGTCCTGCAAAGCGCCCGCGCGCGAGGACGTACGCGAGCGGCGTGCCGAGCAGCAGCGTGAGCGTGAGCGAGCAGCACGTCGTGACGAGCGAGATGCGCAGGGCCGCCAGCGCGCTGGGCGATGCGATCATCGTTGCGAAGCGAGCCGGCGCGAGATGCAGGTACAGCGCCGCCAGCGGGACGGCGATGAACAAGACGAAGAGCGCCGCGGCGATCGCGACCGCGGCGCGAATCATTCCTCGAAGCCGCGTGCCTTCAGAAACGCGAGTCCGGCCGGCGAGGTCATGAAGTCGGCGAACGCGCGCGCGCCGGCGGCGTTCGGAGCGCTCTTCACCACCGCGATCGGATAGAGCGCCTCCGGCGCGACGCCGGGCGGGAACCGCAGCATGCGCACTTTCGGCGCAAGCGCCGGCGTGACGTCGGTGACGTAGATGACGCCTGCGTCGGCCTCGCCGAGGCCGATCTTCGTCGCGACCGCTTTGACGTCGGTCTCCTCGCTGACGACGTTGGCATTGACGCGGCTCGCGAAATCGGCGCCGTAACCAGGATCCTTCGCAAGGTTCGCCAGCGCGGTGCGCGCGTACGCGCCGACCGGAACCGTGCTCGCGGCGAGCACGACCTTCACGCCCGGTTTCGCCAGGTCGGCGAGCGCGGCGACGCGGTCGTCGTTCTTCGGCGCGACGACGACCAGCCGGTTGCGGGCCAGCGTGCGCGGCGCTACGACGAGGTCGGCGACGCGCGTCATCTGCGCCGCATTGGCGGAGACGAACACGTCGGCCGGCGCGCCTTGCTGGAGCTGCGTCGCCAGCGTGTCGGAGCCGCCGTAGCTGAAGCGCACCGGATAGCCGGTGCGCTTGGTGAACGCGGGCGCCGCGGCGTCGAACGCCTCGCGCAGCGACGCCGCCGCGAAGACGGTGACGACGGGCTTGTCGTCCGCCGCCGCCGCGAGCGGAGCAAGTGCGAGCGCGGCGGCGAGCGCGAAGCTGACGAACCGAAGCATGACTCGCACCGCTACGGCGCGCGCGGTGCGCGACCTTTTCGGCGCCGAAATGGTGAAGGCTGCAGGCTGGGCCGAAAGTCGACATGAGTTGTCATGTTTCGGAGCGTAGAGTCTCGGTATGAAGGCGAGCCGACTGCTTTCGATGCTGTTGCTGCTGCAGTCCGCCGAGCGCCGGACGGCCGGCGAGTTGGCCGAGGCGCTCGAAGTTTCGGAACGGACCGTCCACCGCGACGTCGAGGCGCTGAGCGCGGCGGGCGTGCCCGTGTACGCCGAGCGCGGCGTGTACGGCGGGATCGCGCTGGCGGCCGGTTACCGCCGGGCGCTCACCCAGTTCGGCGAGGACGAGATTCGCGCGCTGTTCATCTCGGGTTCGAACCCGCTGGTCGACCTCGGGCTCGGCGTCGAGCGCGAGCGCGCGCTCGAGAAATTGTCCGGCGCGCTGAGCGACGTGCAGCGCAAGGCGGCGGCGAAGTCGCGCGGCCGCATTCATTTGGATCAGCGGCGCTGGAACCAAGCAGCGCAGCCGCAGGAGCATTTGGCGGTGCTGCGGCGCGCGGTGTGGGACGACCGGCGCGTGGTGTTGCGCTACCGCGACCGCGAGCGCAAGGCGACGGAACGCATCGTCGACCCGCTGGGGCTCGTTGCGAAGGCGGGGATCTGGTATCTGGTCGCGCGCATCGACGGCGGCGAGTACCGCACCTTTCGCGCCGAGCGGATCGCCGGCGTGGAGCCGACCGACGAACCGTTCGCGCGGCCGGACGGCTTCGACCTCGACGCGTTCTGGCGCACGTGGACGACCACCGTCGAAGAGAAATCGCCGCGTTTCGCGGTCGTGCTCGCGGTGCGCCGCGACGCGCTCGACACGGTCACCGGGTATTGGGAAACGCACGTGCTCGGCGACGCGGACGACGGCGCGACGGTCACGGTGCGCGTGATCTTTCCCGGCCAGGACGCGGCTTTGCACACCCTGATCGCGTGGGGCGGCGACGTGCGCATCGTCGAACCGCCCGAGCTTCGCGCGGAGATCGTGGCGCGCGCCCGCGCGGTTCTGGCGCATCACCGCGCGAAGGCCTAGGAGTTTGTCGGGCTTTCGCCCGACAAACGACGACGGGCGGATCGGGCGAGCCCGAACGCAAGGGTTCACCAACGGTGAACCCACTAGGGCCGGCCGCGCGGCGCGGGGTACGATACCGGCATGGCGACGCGTCGATCCGGGCCCTCGATCACCGAGCTGCAGGAGCAGATCTTTCAGCGCGAGGGCTTTCGCGTCTCGTTCGAGCGGTTCGGCGCCGCGGACGCGGCGCTGCCGCCGTACGAGTATCCGGTGATGGCGCCGCAAGGCTGGAAGGTCTCGGACTGGCAGCGGGTGCGGCTCGGGCCGTACGTGCTGCTGTTTCGCGGCGTGACGGTCTACCGTGGTGACGACACGCCGCTCCCGCGCGACGTGAAGCTGGGACATTTGCGCGACTCGTACTACCAAGCGACGTACGGAACGCTCTCGGCCGACGCGCCGGACGACGCGCCCGACAACGTCGTGCAGCTCGACTCGAAACGGGGCAAGCGCGATCGCTGAGGACATCGCGTTCCCGAGCGACTTCTTCTGGGGCGCGGCGACCGCGGCGTACCAGATCGAAGGCGGGTGGAACGAAGACGGCAAGGGCGAGTCGATCTGGGACCGCTTCGCGCATTCCGTCGGCACGATCAAGGGCGCGACGAACGGCGACGTGGCGTGCGACTCGTATCATCGCTGGCGCGACGACGTCGCGCTGCTGAAGCGGCTGAACCTCAACAGCTATCGCTTCTCCATCGCATGGCCGCGGATTCAGCCGACCGGGCGCGGGCCGGCGAACGAACGCGGGCTGGACTATTACCGGCGGCTGGTCGATGCGTTGCTCGAGAACGGGATTCGGCCGCTGCCGACGCTGTACCACTGGGACCTGCCGCAAGCGCTCGAAGACGCCGGCGGCTGGCCGGAGCGCGACACCGCGCAACGCTTCGCGGAGTACGCGGCGCTGGTGACCTCGGCGCTCGGCGACCGCGTGCGCGACTGGGCGACGTTCAACGAGCCGTTCATCTTCACCCGGTTCGGGTACCTCGACGGGTATCACGCGCCCGGGCGAAAAGATCCAGACGCCTATCTGCGCGCGACGCACACGGTGAACCTCGCGAACGGGCTGGCGGTGCGCGCGATCAAGGCGGAACGTTCCTCGCTGCGGGTCGGATGCGTCTACTCGGTCTCACCGGGCGTGCCGGCGAGCGACGGCGAGGCCGACCGCGCTGCCGCCGAGGCGTTTCACGCGTACGTGAACTTGTGGTTCGTCACCCCGGTTCTGCGCGGAACGTACCCGGCGAACGCGCTCGCCGGCGAGCTGCCTCGCGAGCGGATGGGCTACCGCGACGGCGACGAGCGGATCATGCGCGCGCAGCTCGACTGGGCCGGGATCAACTACTACTTCCACCAAGTCGTGCAGCATGCGAAACCGGGTGAAGGCGCGCTCCCGATCCCGTTCGTGACGGTCGGGCGCAACGAGTTTCCGCTGACCGATTTCGGCTGGCCGGTGAACCCGGCCGGCTTGCGCGATATTCTGGTCCGCATGTACCGCGACTGCGGTGAGATCCCGCTCGAGGTGACCGAGAACGGCTGCTCGTACCTCGACTGCCCCGACGCCGGCGGATCGATCCCGGACGCGCGGCGCATCGCGTACCTACACGAACATCTCGCGGCTGTCGCGCAGGCGCGCGCCGCGGGCGTCGACGTGCGCGGATACCACCACTGGTCGTTGATGGACAATTTCGAATGGGCCGAAGGCTACACGCAGCGCTTCGGCCTGAGCTACGTCGACTTTCGCTCGCTCGAGCGAACGCTCAAAGACTCGGGCCGGTGGTACGCGGACGTCGTGAAAATGGGCCGGCTGCATCCGGACGGCCGTCGCGGCCCGCGGTAGCGCACATGGCGGCAACGAAGGAGATCCGCAAGCCGTCCTCGATCTCTGCACGACGATCCACGGGTTGGAAGAGGCCGCCGCCGATGTCGAAGACCGTTTACGAGCTGAAGTACCGGCTGCTGGAAAAGGGCGTGGAGCCGCGCCCGATCCGATTGGCGGTTCCGGGTTGGGGCGGCGAAGACGTGAAACGCGCGAACGGTGCGGTGCCTCAGCCATGGCACTGTGTGCCGTTTCTTGCCGGCGCTTCCTACGGCCTCGAGCTGGTCTATGACCTGGACGCCGAGTGCCGCGTCGGGTGGGACGGCGGGCAACTGCGGTTTCTGGGCGATTTCAGCAAACCCGAAAGCTCGCGTATGGCGTGGCCTCCGTTCCGCTCGATCAGCCCGAACCACTACTCGCTCGGGACGATGGTCGACCTCCAAGTGCCGGAGGGGTATTCGCTGCGCGTCGAGCCGCACCCGAGCTTCTTCAACGACACAACGGCATCGGTTCCGGCCGCCGTCATAGGAAACTTGGAGACGTCGTGGTGGCCGATGTTTTTTTTCGTGACCTTCAAGAACCCCGGGCGCAACGAAGAGCACCGCTTTCGCAAAGGAATGCCGTACGCCCAACTGATCGTCGTGCCGACCGACGTCCGCTATCGTGTCACGCGAATGTCCGCGCAGGACGAGCGCGCGCGCGAGGCCGCCGCAAATGCGATGCTGACGAAACGCCGCGCGCTGACGCGCCGTCGCTGGCTCTCCGACCAGAACGTCCCCTTCGACGACCTCTACCGCCGCTTGGCGAACGCTGTGCGGGTGAAACGTGGCTTCGCCGCGCAGCCTGACTCGAGCAGGCGCGCGGACGAACGGACCTAGTCCACCCATCTGCGCGCAAAGGTGGTCAACGATCGTCCGCTCACGGTCGCCGCAAGCGCCAGGAAGCCGGCGCTGGTCAGCGCGCCACGACCGGCCGCGCGATCGAGCCGGTAGAGGAGGTCGCGAAACGCGTCCTCCCCGAGCGTCTTGCGCAGCGCGGCGACCGCGAAACCGCCCTTTGCACGCAAGATAAATGCCGCGACCTTCCCCGGCGAGCCGGAGAGGGCGGCCAGCCCGTCGCGCGGCAGGCGACCGTCGTTCAGCGTTCGGAGCGCGTCCAAGGTTGCGCGGCGATAGTCCGGATACGTGCCGGCATCGCAGGCGAGGTGCAGCCCGTACTCGGCGAGCGACTCCGCGACCCAATGCGCGTCATCCGCGAATACTGCTCGCGTTCCCCACCACAGATGACCTGCTTCGTGCACAACGACCGCGGCCGGCGGCCCGCGCAAAACGCCGGATGCGAGCCGGATCAATCCCGGCCGCGTGTAGCAGAAGGTCGACCGCGGGCGGTTCACGATCGCAATCCGAACCGTGGGCTGGGACAACTCCGGAAGAAACCGCGACCACAATGCGACGCCGCGCTGCACGAGCGAGGCTCCGAGCCGAAGCTCCGCTGCGCCGCACGCGCCGAACGTCTCCGGCAGGGAGTCGTGCCGCAGGTGGGCCGCGCCGCGTATCGCGATCGCCGTCACGCCCGAGAGCGTCGTGGACGTCACGGCGGTCATTCCCGTAGGAAACGTCAGATCGCAGTTCCAGCGCAGCGGCTCCGGCGGAACTGGGACCGGGAGCCAAGTTGCGAGACCGTCAAGCTCGATCTCGGCGTCTCCGAAACGGACGCCCGGCGGCGACGGCATGCCACGGATCGAGAACTCGACGGTAGCCGCATCCGGATCGGCCGGCGTCAACGCGAGCTCCACGCGCGTCTCGCTGGGATCCTCGCCACGCTCGCGCGCTTGGCGCGCGGGGACGCCATTCACGGCGACGATCTCGTATCCCGCGTTGACTTTGAATCGCGGCGGCAGGCGATGCCCCGGCGGCGCGGTCCAAGTCACGTCGAGCGCGAGCCCGTCGGGCGCGATGTGGCCGCGCGCGTCCGCGAGGAGCGCCGGCTCCGGTTCAGGGAGAATGCTCGACGTCCGATCCAATTTTTTCGACACGGCTAGGCGGCCGGCCGGTTTTCTGCTCGGCGGAAAGGCTCTCGTTTCTCCGGCCGGCATCACACCTATCCACAGAGTGATCGTACCGGGCAGGATTCGAGATTTTCTGTTTGTAGTTCATCGCTGCCGCACGTAACGCTTCCCGGGAGAAGGTCGGTACTCGGCACTAGGGGTCTTCCGAGAGCAAGCCGCCGTGGCAAGTGTAGACACTGGGCTCTGAAATTCGGAGGTACATGTGGGCGATAACCTCGATTTACTCAAGGAACTGACCGAAGGCGAAGACGAGTTCGACGCCGACCTGATGGCTTGCGGCTGCAGATACGCGGCGGCCCCGGGAATGACCCAAGAGCCCGTCGAGCTGCGCGAAGTGCTCGACCTGTACGGGCTCAAGGATCAGAAGCTCTACGCGTTCGTCGAAACCCTGATCGCGGAGTGCCAGATCGAGGCTGCGAAAGTCGTGGAGGTCGCCGACAAGGCCGCGAGGGCCACGGGCGCCGCGAACGTCGGCGCTACCGCGTAACCGCTCAACGGTCTTCAGCGCACCTCGCGCTCGCGAGTTGCGCTTGACGCTAACGTCGCCGTGGTCTACGGCTGTTTAAGGCTGTCTCATGTCCGAAACGACGACCGGGGCCGAGCGCGATTTCGTCTGGCGGTTCAAGCTCGACGAAAAACCGCTCGTGCCCCTTAACGACGATCCGCTGTTGGAGCTCATGCGCGTCCAGTGGGAGCAGTTGCTCAGCCTTTGCGTGCCGATGCACGGCGAGCAGCGCGTGAAGGTGGACGGTTTCGCGCTGCTGCGGGATCTCGACACCGTTCATCCGATCTTTGCGGACGACGCCCGCCTGGGGACGGCACGTGACGACGATCGATCTGATCGATAGCGCGCCGCCGGCCGAGCCGCAGCGCCCGCTGAGCGCAGGGCGCGAACGCGCCTTACGCGTTCGCAGCCTCAAGGGATACGAGTCGGTCGACGGCACGCTGCTCACGGAGCCGCGGATCGAAGCGATTCGCCGCGAGCTGCAGGCGCTGCTGCGGTGCGTTCAGCTCGAGAGCGGCGGCGAACCCGTCGAGATCGACGGGTTCCGGCTGCGCGACGCCGCGAACTGGGCCGACTACCCGACTTCGTTATCCGACATCTTCTGGCACTTGTCGTCGGTCTGCAACTTCGGCTGCGAATTCTGCTACGAAAAGGGCAATCCGGCGGGTTTTCCGATCCAGAACCTGACGCGCATGGCGACGCTCGACGAGATCAAGACGCGTTTGGCGCATTACGATCCGGACAAGCACACCGGCGTCTTCACGCTTCGCACGTCGATCAACGAGCCGTTCGTCAACCCCCGGGCGCTCGAGGCGCTGCGCCTGCTGCGCGAAAAGAGCTCTCGAGAGCTCATCTCCTTCGTGACGAACGGCTCGCTGCTCGGCGAGGAGATCGTCGCGGCGATGCGCGATCTTCGTCCAATCTTCTTCAACCTCTCGATGTACAGCATCGACGAGCAGGTGCGCCGAACGATCCTGAACGATCGGCGGCCCGACCGCGCGGTGCGCGCCGTTACGCTGCTTCGCGAGTACGAGATCCCGTTCATGTCGAACGTCGTCATGTGGCCGTCGATTCCGTTCGACGATCTCGATCGCACGGTGGCGTTCTTGGAAGAGAACCGCGCGACCGTCGTTCGCGTGTGCTTGGGCGGGTACTCGCGCTATCTGGAGGGAAATTTCGAGCGCTTCGAGGCCAAGGACTTCTGGCCGAAGGTCGTGGAGTACGTAGACCGGCTGCGCGATCGCTATCGCGTACCGATCTTGATCGAGCCGAACGCGTTCGTTCAAACCAGCACCGACGCGTTCATCGACGGCGTCGTCGTCGACTCGCCGGCCGACGAAGCCGGTTTGCAGCGCGGCGACCTCGTGCTCGCCGTCGACGGCAGGCCGGTGCGCTCGCGCACCGAGATGATGAGCCGCGTCCGCCGCAGCCGCGACGCGCAGCGCTATCGCCAGCCGGGCGTCGCGGCGGCCGCCGAGAACGGCGCCGCGTCGAAAACCGGTACCGTCTCGCTGCTGGTGCGCCGCGGCGAGCGAACCTTCGAGGTCCAGCTCGACCGTTCGCTCGCGCGATCGATGAGCTCTTACCCGTACCGCGAGATCGCCGCGTTCAACGATTTTGCCTACGGGCTGGTCGTCACCGACTCGCTCAGGTTCTCTTCGCTCCTCGAAGCCCGCCGCCTCATGGAGAAGCATCGCGCCAAGCGCGTCCTGCTGCTCAGCTCGATGCTCATGGAACCGGTCGTCTCGACGATGCTCGCCAAGACCGATGCGTTCGCCGGGTTCGACGTTTCCGTGCGGGTACCGGAGAACCGCTATTTCGGAGGATCGATCAACATCGGCGACCTTCTCGTCGTGAGCGACTTCGTCGCCGCGGTCGAGTCGTTTCGCGCCGAGGGCGGAGCCGATCCCGATCTCGTGCTCATCCCCGCCTCGCCGTTCGCGTCCTCGCCGTGGGGACGGGACCTCACGGGCCGGCCGTGGCTCGACATCGAGCGCAACACGGGACTTCCCGTCGCGCTCATCCCTTGCCCGAATCTGATCTACTAGCGAGCTTCCGATGGCGGCGCCCTTGGTTGAGGTCAAGATCGAGGAAGGCATCGCCGAACCCGAGGCGGACCGTGAGCCGGAGGAGGTCGCCGCGCTGGCCGAGGCCTACCATGTCGATCGCGCGTTCGCCCCGGCGGCCGCGGCGTGGTCCGCTCTCGCCTCGATGGAGTACGAGCCGCAGGAGTCCGCGCTGAAGGCGGCGATCTCTTGGCTCGCGCTCGGCGAGATCGAGGAGGGCGTGCGCTGGCTCCGGCGGGCGCGCCGCAGCGGTACGCCGCCGGGCGACCTGCTCTACGTGATCGCGCAGCAGCAGTGGGCGACCGGCCGCCTCAAGCGCGCGCTGCGAACGCTCGAGCTTGCACGCCGTCTCGCCGGCCGGGCCGGTCCGGAGACGACCCTGCTCGGGGTGTATGCGCACCGCTTGCACGATCGCGACCGTGCCGGCCGGCTCTTCGCGGAAGCCGCCGCGGCCGGCGACGCATGCGCGCTCGCAAACTCGGTGAGCCTGGCGGGAGACGCCGCCGCTCCCGAAGTGGCGCTCAGCGCGCTGGCGCGGGCCGCAACCGGCGAACCGCAACGGTTCGAACCGTACGTCCTCGCCGCGCGGCTCGCGCGAACCTGCGGCTCGCTCGGCCCGCCGGCGCTGTTCCTTGCCCGCGCGAGGCTGCGGCGCGACGGCGTCGTTCCGCTCGCGCCGCGCCGGCCGGCCGCGGAGACGGAGCTCGCCGTGCGCGTGCGCGGATTCGTTTCTCCGGACGGGATCCGCGCTTCGGTCGTTTGGCGCGCGGGCGATAGGACGCCGCTGCCCGAGCGGTTTCGATTGAATCGTGGTTTTCGCGAGGTGCGCGTCTTCGGTGCGGCCGTCGAACCGGCGGGGCACGATCCGCGCGGCGAGGCGGCGATCTATGCGGTGCCCGCATCAGCCGGCGGCGGCGCTCGCGAGGTCACGATCGAGATCGACGGCGTTCCGCTGCCGCCGGGTGCGCGCTTCTCGGCGGAGGAGGTCGAGCTGGACGCGATCGCCGAGTGGCTCCCAGCCCCCGAGCCGCCGGTGCGCATTCGCTGGGACGTCGAACTGACGGCGCCGCCGGCGATGACGCTCGCGACGTCGGTTCATCCGGCGGGCGTCACTGCCATCGCCATGCGCCGCCCGGCGACGCTGGAGCTTGGCGAGCTGCGCATCGTCGGGCGCCGTCCGGCTGCTGAGCTCCGGCTCTCCGCCCAGCTCGTCGCGCGCGGGCTGGCCGAGTGGCGCGCATTGCTTCCCGGCGTCGTGCAGCCGGCGGCGACGGTCGCCGTCGTAGACCGTCCGCGCTCGCAGTTCTGCTATGCGCGAGCGGGCCTGGTGCGGGTGACGAACGGGGCGTTGAACGGACGGTCCGCGGCGCAGCTCGTTCACAAGGCGAGCCATCTTCTGTGGGGCAACGAGGTTCGGTTCGCCGACGATGCGCGCTGGCTGGCGGAGTCACTCGCCGACTACGGGATGCACCTCGCCTGCGAGAGCGGCGCACTGCCTGACTACCGCCGGCAAACGCTCGCCGCGCTGAGAACGCTGGACGGCGGCACGTTGTGCGCGACGGGGCTGGCGACGCTGGCGGCGATCCGGAACAAGCCGGCGGCGTTTCGGCTGCGCGCGAAGGGCGGCTTCGTCATCGCCGCCCTGCGCGCGGCGATGGGCGAAGACGCGTTCCGCGCGCTGCTGTACGCGGTTGCCGCTGCCGGGCGGCGCGAGCCGGTCGACTCGTACCTTTTTTTTGCGCTCGCATCGCGCAAGAACGGCGCATCCCTCAACTGGTTCGCTCGGCAGTGGGTGTACGAATCGTGCGAGCTGATCCTGGCCGCCCACGAGCCGGTAGCGGTCTCCTCGGAAGACGGCCGCTGGCAACTCTCGTTTCGGGCAGCTTGCGAGGGCGTCGCGGTTCCCGGTGCACCGGTGTGCTATCTCGTGTCGCTCGCCGGCGGCGCGGCGGTGCGGCTGAACGTCGACCTCAACCTCGGCGCACGGCAGGTCACCTGCACGCTCGGCGAGCGCCCCGTCTCGATTCACCCCGATCCCGATGCGTGCTGGTACGCATCCACTTCAATCTGCGCGATATAGGTATCTTCGAATGGACTTCACCGACCGCCAGGTCTTGCTCATCGCTCCCGAGATCATCAACCTTCGCTCGATGCCGTGCGTCGGACTGGGCTACATCGGCGCGTATCTCAAGCAGCAGGGCCGCAACGTGCGCATCGTCGACGCGCAGTTCACGAAGGAAGATCCACTGCCGGTCTTGGCCGCCGCCGAGCCGACGCTGGTCGCGATCGGAGTCGACTCGCGCACCATCTTTCGCGGCCTGAGGATCGCCCGCTGGGCGAAGCGCTTCGGGCACGTCACCCTGCTCGGCGGCCTCCACGTCTCGCTGATCAAGGAGCAGATCCTCGATTGGGACGAGGTCGATTACGGCATCGTCGGCGACGGCGAGATATCGACGAACCAGTTACTCGAAGCGCTGGAAGGCCGGCGCGCGCTCTCCGAGGTCTCCGGGCTGGTGTACCGGCAACCCGACGGCACGCGGGCGCGGAACCTCAACAAGACCGAAGAGCTGCCGCTGGACGACCTGCCCTTCCCGGATTATCGCCTGGCCGGCATCGATCATTTCCCGCTCTATCCGCTGGTCACGTCGCGCGACTGCCCGTACAAGTGCACCTACTGCACGGTGGGGAACATCTCGCACGGACGCTTTCGCTCCCGTTCGGCGGAGAGCTGCGTTCGCGAGCTGCTGCTCGCCAAAGAACGCTACAACGTTCGCGGCTTCCTCGTCGTCGACGAGAACTTCGCAGTCATCAAGGGCCGAGCCTACGAGTTCTTGGAGCTGTTGAACAAGTACCGCGTCGGTCTGCCGTGGACGTCGTTCGAGGGGATTCGCGCCGACGCGCTCAACGACGACTTCTTGACGCTGCTCAAAGCGTCGGACTGCCGCTGGATCAACTTCGGGATCGAAAGCGCGGAGAACGCCGTTCTCAAGACCGTGCTCAAGGGGTCCAAGTTCGAGACGGTCGAGCGCGCGGTGCGCAAATCGCGCGAGTACAAGTTCAAGGTCGGCGGCTTCCTGATCGTCGGGCTGCCGGAGAGCAGCTTCGAGCACGACATGAGAACGGTCGACTGGGTCACGAAACACCTCGACCGGGCGCAGTTCTGGATGTCGATTCCGTACTACGGGACGAAGCTTCACGAGTGGGTGAAGCAGAACGCACGGCTGCTCCGCCCGCCGGTCGGCGACAACCTCGTCAACTCGCTGAGCACGATGCCGTACTACGACACGCCGAACTATCCGGCGCGCCAGGTGAAGCGCGCTCACGTCGTGGCCTCGTTCCGGACCGGACTGTCCTATTTCTTCGAGCAGATGGACAAGGAGGCGCTGAACGCGCCGCGCGAGCGGCACCGCCGCGACGTCTACCAGCGGCGTCTGGTCCAGTTCGCGGTACGGTGGGACCCCTCGTGGCTGCCGAACATCACGCGCGGGCGGCGGCTTCCGGACGCGATCGATCCGGTTCACGCGGCGATGCACGCGGGGCAGCAGGACGAACCGCTGCCGCGCGATCTGCAATCGCCCTACAGCACGCCGGTCGGTGCCGCCGCGTCATGAGCAACGTCTTGGCACTCCGGATTCACGCGGCGATGCTCGCCGACGACGTGCGCAACCGGCAGCTCGCGCGCGCGATTGCGAACGTCGTCCGGCCGGGCGACGTCGTCGTGGACGTCGGCGCGGGGAGCGGGTTGCTCTCGATGCTCGCGGCCCGCGCCGGCGCCCGCAAGGTGTACGCGCTGGAGGGGAGCAGGTTCGCCGGCGTGGCACGGGCGCTCATCGAGCGGAACGGCCTTTCCGGCGTGATCGAGGTACTGCAGACCTCCTCGTTCGACTTCGTTCCGCCCGAACCGGCGGACGTCGTCCTGTGCGAAACGCTGGGGTTCGCCGTTTTCGACGAGCGCTTCCGCCAGAACGTCTGCGACGCCCGAGACCGCATGCTCCGGCCCGGCGGCGCGCTGCTTCCGCGCGCCGTGTCGGTGCAGGCGGCGCCGGTCGTGGCGCCGCCGGAGGCGAGCGCGATCGCGCGCCTCGACGAGATCCTCGGATTCGACTTCGGGCCGTTGGCGGACGCGGTCCGCCGCCTGCACCGGCGCTCGTACGTGCGGCCGGCTTGCGAGCTCGCCGCAAGCCGGACGGTGCTGCGCGAAGACTGCGCCACGATGCAGTTCGCGCAGGCGCTGCGAACGCTCACCGAGTTCACCGTCGCGACCGGTGGAGAGCTCGGAGGTTTCGCGATGTGGTTCGACGCCGATCTCGGCGGCGGGATCACGATGAGCAGCCGGTCGCCCGAACCCGAGAACCACTGGGGACAGGCGTTTCTACCATTGCGGGAATCGGTTCGGGTGCATGCCGGCGACGTGGCGACGCTCTCGCTCGCGATCGTCGACTCGCTGGACCAGTTCACGCTCCGCTGGGACAGCACGGTGCGCCCGTATGCGACCATCGCGGAAGCGAGCGTCGCATGAAGCTTGCGACACCCGATTACATCACCAAAGAGGCGCGCCGGCGCGCTCCGTATCAGAGCTTGGACTCCGCCCGGCTCTCCGAGCCGCGGCTCGAGCTGATCCACCGACGGCTGCAGGCCCTGCTCCGCGTCGTCCAGCTCGAATCAAACGGTGCGCCGATCGAGATCGACGGCTTCCGACTGCGCAACCCCGCCGACTGGCAGACCCGCCTGCCGTCGGCGATGAGCGAGCTCTGGCACATCTCCACCGCGTGCAACATGCGGTGTCCGTTCTGCTACGAAGAGGGCGATCCGCCGGGTGTCTCGGTCTTGAACGAGCCCGCCGAGATGGCCACGCTAGAAGAGATCGAGACGAGACTGCGCTACCGGAACGCGCGTGCGAAAACCGGGGTCTTTCAGCCGCTCACGTACATCAATGAGATCTTCTGCAACCCGTCGGCGATGGAGATCATCGAACGCCTCCGGCAGGAAAGTCCCGACGAGGTGCTCACCTTCGTCACGAACGGGACGTACCTCACCGAGCCGGTCGTGGCGCGCCTGGCGAAGCTGCGGCCGATCTTCTTCAACTTCTCGGTCAACAGCGCCGATCCGGAGATCCGCCGGCGCATCCTCCGCGATCAGAACCCGTCGGTGGCGATCGACGCGCTGCGTTTGCTGCGTGAGTACGAGATCCCGTACGTCGGGAGCTTGGTGTGCTGGCCGACGATTCCGTGGTCGGACATCAAGAACACCGTCCGCGTCCTCGACGCCGAAGGCTGCGCCGTCGTTCGCTACTCGCTCAGCGCGTACAGCAAGCATCTCAAGGGACGCCGTTTCGATCGCAAGGAGTTCTGGTCGCAGGGCCTCGCGGTCGCGCTGCAGCTGATGGACGAGGTCGACACGCCGATCAAGGTCGAGCCGTATCACTACATGGATCCGACCAACGAACCGAACCTCGCGGGCGTCATCAAGGGCTCACCGGCGGCGCGAAGCGGGTTGCGGACGCGCGACCGGATCGAGGCGATCGACGGCGTCGGGGTGCCGACGGTGAACCACGCGCTGAGCCAGCTCGCGAAGCATGCACGGCAGTCGCGGCCGATCTCCGTCCGCTACCGGCGCCATAGCGACGGCGCGGTGGCGGAGGCGACGCTCGACCGAACCGCGGCGGCCGACGCATACCCGTTCGGGGCGATGCGCGAGCTCAAGGGATTCGAATGGGGGCTCGTGCTGGTCGACAACTTGCGGTTCAGCTATTTCGTCGACGTGCGGAACGCCATCGAGGAACACGGCGCACGCGACGTGCTGATCTGCTCCTCGGAGCTGATGAAGCCGGTGGTCGAACAGATGATCGCCGACGCGGGGGTCTTCGACGGCTGCCGACTGTTCGTCGAAGTTCCCGAGAACCGCCATTTCGGCGGCACCGTCGTCTTGGGCGATCTCCTCACGGTCTCCGACTACGTCGCGTTCATCGCCGAGTTCACCGCGAAACAGCCGGTGGATCTGGTTGTCATCCCGTCCTCGCCGTTCACGCTGGGCGGCTGGAAACGCGATTTGGCCGGCGTCCCGTTCACCGAGATCGAGCGGCGGAGCGGGACGCCGGTCGCGCTTATCGAGTGCAAACCGCTGCAAGGGTAACGCTCCAATGCTCAAGCTAAGCCAATTCAGCGTCGTCCACAACCTTGCCGAGCGCGGCCTGGCCACTCACAACCTCGTCTTCAACACGCGGACTTCGAAGAGCTTGGTCGTGACGAGCGAGGTGTGGGAAACACTGGTGGCGTCGTTCGGCGCCCCGGCCGAAGCTCGGGCGGAGCTGCGCGCGCCGATCGAACGGCTCGTCGAGCTCGGCATCGCCGTGCGGGACGACACCGACGAAAGAGCGGCGTACGGCGCCGGCTTCGACGCGCAGCGTTTTCACCCGAAGCAGGTCTTCCCGATCTTCGCCGTGACGACGGCGTGCAACATCGGCTGTACGTACTGCTACGAAGCCGGCGTGCTCGGCAAGACGATGACGCCCAAGGTGATCGACGGGATCGCGCGCTGGGTGGAGGAGCGGATGGTCGTCGACGGGATCCGCACCATCGTGCCGCTGCTGTTCGGCGGCGAGCCGCTGCTCTATCCGAAGCTGCTGTACGTGCTCATGGACCGCGTCAACGAGGTCGTGGCGCGATACGGCGGTTTCTGCCAGTACACCGCCTCGTCGAACGGGATGCGGATGACCGACGAGCTCGCGGCCGCGCTCGCGCAACGCGGCTTGGTGCAGATCCAGATCTCGCTCGACGGGCCCAAGTGCGTCCACGACGAGCGCCGGATCGGGAAGCGCGGCGAGCCCTCGTTCGACCAAGCGCTGCGGGGGATCCGCAGCGCTGCGACTGCGATTCGGACGGTCACCGTGAAGGTGAACTTCGATCGCCACAACCGCGGCGCGATCGCGCAGCTCTTCGACGACCTGGTCGCAGAGGGACTCGCCGGGCGCATCAAGGTCAAGCTGGAAGCGGTCGCCTTTCAGGCTCCGGATTCCAAAACGGTGCATCCTCGCGACGTCGTCATCCCGCCGGAGTCCGAAGAGATGGCGAACGCGTACACCGAGCTGATCCTCGAAGCCAAGGCGCGCGGGATCGCGGTGGAGCGCGACACGGCGCACACCACGCCCTGCATGATGTCCTCGCACCACGGCGTCGCGATCGGGCCCGACGGCAGCATCGTGAAATGCATCAGCCTCGTCGGCCGCTCCGAGTTCGCGGTCGGGAACGTCCTCGACACGGCGCAGTACGACTCGGAGAGCTACGCCAGCCAGATGAACGTGCTCAAGCGGCTGGACGAGTGCTTCGAGGAGCGATGCCCGTACGTTCCCGTCTGCGCCGGCGGCTGCACCTATGAGTCCGTGGTGCGAACGGGCCGCTACGACCTTCGTTTTTGCACCAAGCCGAATTTGCGGCTGTTCCACTTCCAGCGCCAGTTGATGCGGCACGAGAAAGAGCTGGTTGCGCTCGGCATGCGCCCCCTGGCAGCCCGCGAGGTGAGCGCAACGTAGTGCTCATTCCCTCATCGCCGCGCTGGAGACGACTCTTCTCGGCATACGTCGCCTCGACGTTCGGCGATCAGTTCACGAGGATCGCGCTGCTGCCGAAGGTCGGTGGTTTGGGCGGTTCGCTCGTGTGGCTCGTGGCGGTCGCGCTCGCTCAAACCGCGCCGGTCATGATCATCGCGCCGATCGCCGGCTATCTGAGCGACCGCGGGCACCAGCGCCGGTACCTGATCGCGGCGGACCTCTCGCGCGCCGGAATCCTGGTCGCGCTGGCGTTCATCCAATCGCTGCCGATCGTCGCGGTCGGCGCTGCCGCCATCGCGACGTTCACGGCGCTGTTCCGGCCGATCGAGGCGGCGCTGGAGGCGGATCTGCTCGCCGAGGACGAGCTGACGCGCGCCAATGCCGCGCGGGTCGCGGCGAATCAAACGCTCTCCATCGCGGGACCGGCGCTGGCGGGGCTGCTGCTCATCTGGCTCTCGCCCTCGAAGGCGCTGCTCATCGACGCGCTGTCGTTCCTGATTTCGGCGGTCGTCATCGCCGGGCTGCCGGCCGACGTCGTGCGGGCCGCCCCGGCCGGAACGCCGGCGGCGTCGTTGGGCGGCAGCATGCGTGAAGGCTTCGCCTACATCGCCGGACGCGTCGATCTGCGCACGCTGTTCGCCGTTCTCGCGATCACCATGGCCTTGCTCGGGATGCAGAACCCGCTCTTCTACGGGTACGTGCAGCAGTCGCTCCGCGGCGACGGGCCCGTTTACGGCCTGCTCATCTCGGCCTTGGGCGTCGGAGGGCTGCTGGCGAGCCTGGTGGTGCTGGGCCGGCCCGCCAAGATGTCGGTCACCGTGCTGCTCGCGACGCTGTGCTTCGACGGCGTCGCGCTGCTCGCGTTCTCCTTCTCGCGCAACGTGATCTTGAGCACCGTCCTCATGGTGGCGCTGGGAGCGATCGGTTCGGTCTTTGCGATCGCCGTGCGAACATACTTGCAGACGTACACCGCACCGCGCGTCAGAGGCCGCGTCCTCGGGACGTTCCTTTCCCTGCAGGCCCCCATCGAAGCGGTCTCGCTGACCGTCGGCTTGTTCCTGGCCGGACTCTTCCCCGCGTGGCTCATGCTGCGGGGCGGAGCGGTGTGCGAGATCGCCGCCGCGGTCGCCGCGCTCATCGTCATGTACTATTTCGGCCGCGATCGAACGCAGCTCGCCGCCGGGTTCACGCCGTCGGAAGGAGGGATTGGAGAGACATGGACAGAGCTCGCATAGAAGCGCTCGTCGCCGACGGGCGGCTGAGCTCGCGCGACATCGACGCGATCATGGTCGGCGCGGGTTATCTGAGCTACGATCTCGTCGAGGACTATCTGGCGGCGAAGGAGGCGACGGCGGACGGGAGCGGCGCCGCCGCGCCGCGCGAGATTCCGAGCACGACGATCAGCCTGCTCGCAGAAGAGATCACCGAGCGCATCTGCGGGTGCCAAGTGCACGACGGCGGCCAAACCACGCTGCTCAGCGCGGACCGGCACGAGGTCGAGATGGAAGTCGGCGGCGCGTGCGTTCATTGCCCGCAGATCCTGTACACGATCGACGTGCTTCAGCGCGCGATCAAGTTTCGCGATCCGAGCGTCACGTCGGTCTCCGTTCAAGGCGTTCGGCTGCACGAGCGGGTCGAGCTTCCGGAGAACCGGCAGTACACGCTGGCGCTATTCATGAAGACGTTCGGGCTCACGTTTCGCGACATCGACGACGCGCTGCTTCGCAAAGGACGCCTCACGGACGAGGACATGCACCGCTTGGCGTCGGTGAAGCAGACGTTGATGGCGGCTCGGCATGCAGCACAGCCAGAATGAAGCGTTCGAGCGCGCGTTCGAGCAGCGGGCACCGAAACGTCATGTGAAAGGGACGCATCGGACGGTCGGCCCGGCCGAGACGCTGGCGCGGGCGAGGCAGGTCGCGCCGTCGATGGGGATCACGCGGATCGCCAACGTGACCGGCTTGGACGTCGTCGGCATCCCGGTGACGATGGTCGTCCGCCCGAACGCGCGCTCGCTCTCGGTCTCGCAGGGGAAGAGCCTGGACCTCGACGCCGCCAAGGCGTCCGGGATCATGGAGTCGATCGAGCTTCATCACGCCGAGAACGTCGAGCGGCCGCTCCGATTCTGCACGGCGGAAGAGCTGCGGCGCGAACATTCCGTCGCGGACCTCGCCGCGCTCAGCCGTCCGTCGAACAGCATTTTCCACGACGACCTTCCGATGCTGTGGATCGAGGGGTTCGATCTGGTCGACCGGCGCAGCACGTGGGTTCCCTACGAGATGGTGAGCCTCAATTGGCGGCTCCCGCTCCCTCCCGGCCACGGAAGCTTCACCTCCTCGTCGAACGGGCTCGCGTCGGGAAACACGCTGCTCGAGGCGACGAGCCATGCGATCTGCGAGCTGGTCGAGCGCGACGCGACCGCGCTCTCGTACGCATCCGGAGTCCCGGCGACGATCATCGATCTCGCGACGATCGACGATCCGGACTGCAGGACGGCGCTCGAGATGTACGAGGCGGCGGGATTCGAGGTGTTCGTCTTCGACATCACCTCGGACGTCGGCGTGCCAGCGTTCTCGTGCATCGTCGTCGACCCGGCCCAGGGGCACGTGGTCGACTACCGCCGCGCCGGCGGTGACGGCTGCCACCTGGACCGCAACATCGCGCTGCTGCGCGCTCTCACCGAGGCGGCACAGAGCAGGCTCACGATGATTGCCGGCTCGCGCGACGATCTCGCCCGACGCGCGTACCAGCCCGGCGCGGACGTCGGACGCCGTCTCGAGCACGAGGGGCGCACGCGAGCGAACGGCGATTTCCGCGCGGTCGAGACGCTGGCGACCGACGATTTGCGCGACGACGTCGTCAGGCTCTTAGCGATGCTGCGCAAGGCGGGCCTCGAGCACGTCATCGCCTTCGACTTGAGCCGGCCGGATCTGCCGTTCTCCGTGGTGCGCGCGATCGTCCCGGGGCTGGAAGGGATGCGCACCGCTCCGAATTATCGCCCGGGCGCGCGGGCGCAGCGCGCGATGCGGAGCGCTCCGGCGTGATCGTCATCTTTGCCGGCCCTTCGCTGGACCGAGCGGCGCGCGACCGCTGCGCCGCGGAGTACCTGCCGCCCGCGGCGCAAGGCGACGTCTACAAAGCCGCGCTGAGACGGCCGAACGCGATCGGCATCATCGACGGGCTCTTCGAGGGCGTACCGTCGGTGTGGCACAAAGAGATTCTCTGGGCGATGTCCCAGGGGATCCACGTCGTCGGCGCGGCGAGCATGGGCGCATTGCGGGCGGCCGAACTGGCGCCGTTCGGCATGGTTGGGATCGGCCGAGTCTTCGAGCAGTTTCGCGACGGCGTTCTGGAGGACGACGACGAGGTCGCGGTCCTGCACGGCGACGCGGCGTCGGGATACCGCCCGTTCACCGAGGCGATGGTCGATCTCCGGGCCGCCGTTGCGAGCGCCGTTGCCGAAGGAATCGTTCCGGCCGCGAGCGCGGATCGTTTCGTGGCCGCGGCAAAACGGCTGCACTACCGCGACCGGACGAAGCGCGCCGCCCTCGAGCGCGCGCGAGAGGCGGGCATTCCGGAACGCGACGTCGCTGTGCTCGATCCCTATCTGAGCGCGCACCGCGTTTCGCAGAAGCGCGAAGATGCGCTGGCGCTCGTCACGTACATGGCGGCACGGGAGCCGTCGTTCGCCGAACCGTTCTCGCCGGCATTTCAGTTTCAGAACACCATCTTCTGGCAGGAGTTCACGCGCGTCGTCGGCGACGTGCGGGGCGGGGGCCTCCCGGACGTCGGCCAGGCGCTGACCTTCGAGGACGTGCTCGACGAGCTGCGGCTTCACTTCGGCAGCGCCTCCACGTTCTTGCAAGGGGCGCTGCTCCGCTTTCTCGCGATCCGCGAGTGCGAGCGCTCGAACCTGCTCGTCGACGAAGAGTCGCTCAAGGAGTCCATCGAGCGCTTTCGGCGCGAGCACGGGCTGCTTTCGGGAGCGGCGTTCACCCGCTGGCGGACGAGCAACGACCTGACCGAGGTCGACCAGGTGCTGCGCTTCTTCAAGGATCAGGCGCGAGTCTACACCGTGGACGACCGTTTCGCACTCAACGCGCAGCACTACGTGTTGGACTGCTTGCGCGGGAGCGGCATGTACGAAGCGGTCGTCGAGCGCGCAAAGGAGAAGCGCCGGTTCCTCGAGACCGCGCCGCCTCCGAGGACGCAGCACGACGTTCAGGAGCGCGTCGAGCGCGCCCTCGACTGGTACGCGTCGCTCGGCGGACGGAACGGAGCGCGGCCTGAGAGCCGGCACGTGCGGGCCGGCTACGAGGACAAGGAGACGTTCTTGGTCGCCCTTTGCAAAGAGTTCGAGTTCGTGCAGGCGCAGGCCGCGACGCTCGGTTCGCGCTGAAGAGCATGGCGACCGCGCCCGTTTCGGTCGTAGAGGTGAAGCGATGGATGGACGAGCTCGCCGCCGAGCTCGGTGGTGCGGGGCTGGATCGGATCGAGGAGATGCTGCGCATCCGAGCCGGACTCACCGTCGCCAGCAAGGCTCCGTATCAGCACCCGTACGCGCTGCACGTTCCCGGGCTCGCCGCCCTGCCCTGGCACGATCAGTCCGAGTTCCCGTGGGCCGGCGTCGTCGCCCGATCGGCGGCCGCGATACGGAGCGAGCTCGGCGATCTGCTGCGTGAAGGCGTCGAACAACCGTACATCGAGCCGTTCGACGCCCCGCTTCACGGTCTCGACGGCACCGCAGCCGAAACCGCGGCGGACCGATTCGGCACGGCGACCGCGACGGCGAGAGATTGGACTGCCTTGTTCTTGTATCGTCACGGAATGTGGATCGACGCGAATGCCCGCTGGTTGCCGAGTGCTCGCCGGATGATCGAGCTGACCCCGTACGCGCCGGGTGAGGGGCTCTGTTCGGTGCTTGAGCCGCACGGCCGGATCCGGCTTCACTCGGGCGGCTGCAACGCCGTGTTGACGTGTCATCTTCCGCTCGTCGTGCCCGACGGATGCGCGCTCAGCGTCGGCCTCGAAGCACGGGCCTGGGTCGAGAACCGGCTGGTCGTCTTCGACGACACCTTCTTGCACAAGGCGTGGAACGACTCCGAGCAGCGGCGCGTGTGCTTGATATGGGAGGTCTGGCACCGCGACCTCACCGCGATCGAGATTCGCGCGCTCTCGGTGCTGTATCCGCGGCTGATGTTCTAGCATCCGCTGCCCGCCAGGGCCGGGCGCCAACGTCTCGAACAGGTCGTGTTTCGGCGTGCCGGGGCTCGATACGTGTCGATCAGCGCAAAGAACGTCTCCATCGCGTACGGCTACAAGGTCGTGCTCGATCACGTCGATACGAGCCTGAACCGGGGTGAGCGGATCGCGCTGATCGGCGAGAACGGGGCGGGAAAGTCGACGCTCCTGCGGATAATAGCAGGGCTTGAAGCGCCCGACGAGGGGGTGGTCCACCGCACCCCGCGGGACGAGATCGGCTATCTCCCGCAGACGCTGGCAGCGCTCGAAACCGAGACGATCGGGGACGTCATCGCGCTCGCCCTCGCGGGGCTGCGCCACTTGGAAGACCGTATGCGCGAGCTCGAGCGCGCGATGGCGTCGTCGTCCGATCCGCGTGTCCTCGAAGAGTACGGCGAGGTCGCCGCGCATTTCGAATTGCGCGGCGGCTATCAGCTCGGCTATCGGATACCGGAGGTGCTCGCCGGGCTCGGCGTCGGCTACCTCACCGAAGACCGCCGCGTGAGCGAGTTGTCCGGAGGAGAAAAGGCGCGCGTCAGGCTGGCGTCGCTCTTGATCGCCGCACCCGACACTCTGCTGCTCGACGAACCGACGAACGACCTCGACGACCGCGCGATGCAGTGGCTCGAGGGCTTCCTGAGCTCCTACGCCGGCGGCGTGCTCTTCGTGACGCACGACCGCGACTTCATCGATACGATCGCGACCAAGATCGTCGAGCTCGACGAACACCGGCACACCTTGATCGCGTACGAAGGCAACTACGAGCGGTACCTGGACGAGAAGCGCGCCGCGCGCGAGCGCGCGCAGCAAGCATATGAAGCGCAGCAGGACGAGATCCGCCAACTGCGCGAGTACTCCGCCGCCACCGCGCGAGTCGTCGGCCACGGGCGCCCGGCACCGGACCGCGACAAGTCCGCCCACAACTTTCGCGGGTCGGGCGTGGAGCGCGCCGTGAGCCGGAACGTTCGCAACGCGCGAGCGAAGCTCGAGCGGATCGACGCGAACCGGCTCTCGCCGCCGCCGGAGCCACTGCGATTCCGCGGCCGCTTCGCGACCGGCGAGCAGTTCGTCGGGTCGGCGGCGATTCTGGCGGAGGGCGTCGTCGTGCGATACGGCGAGGAGGTCGTTCTCGATCACGTGAGCTGCCGGCTGGAGATCGACGATCGCGTCTGCGCGGTGGGGCAGAACGGCGCCGGCAAATCGACGTTGCTGCGCGTGCTGGCCGGGCTGCAGGCACCGGATGCCGGGACGGTGACGCATTCGAAGATGCTGCGCATCGGCTACCTGCCTCAGGAACCACGGCTTCCGCTCCCCTCACGCAAGGTGTTGGACAACGTCGCGCACCGGCTGCGCGATGTCGAGTCGGTGTCGTTGGAAGAGGTCGCCGGATCGCTCGTTCGGTGGGGGCTGCTCGAACGCGAGGATCTGCACAAGAGGGTGACCGAACTTTCGGTCGGCCAGCAGCGCAAGGTCGAAATCGGAATTCTCATCGCGCTGCAGCCGAACGCGCTGATCCTCGACGAGCCGACGAATCACTTGTCCTTCGACGTCATCGAGTCGCTTCAGCAAGCGTTGACGCAGTTCGCCGGCCCGGTCTTGATCGCGACGCACGACCGGCGGCTGCTGCGCGAGTTTCCGCGAAAGCTTTGGACGATCGCGTCCGGTCGGTCGGTCGAATCGATCCGGCGCTAAGCCTCATTCCGCGCAGCCGACGTCGAACGCGATCGGCGGCTGCGTCGCGGCGTAGTGAAAGTCGCAGGTCGATGCGTTTAGGTACAGCGTTTCGTCCTCACGGTGCTCGCCGTAGCCTTCGTGGATGTGGCCGAAGAGGTGCACCTTCGGGCGGACGCGTCCGCGCAGCTCGCGGAGCAGGTGCGGACAGCCGGCGTGGTCGCCGCGTTCCGTCCGGTCGAGGACGCCGTGGGGCGGGCCGTGCGTGATGACGATGTCGGTTCCGGCCGGAATTTTAGCCCACGTTCGCTTCGCGATCGCACCGCGGTCGTCGCGCGGAAAGTTGTACGCCCAGTCGAAGAACCACGGCTGCCACGGCGAGCCGTAGAACGTCACGCCGCCCAATGCGAACGGCTCGTCGATCAGCAGCGTGACGCCGTGGTCGGCGAACAGCGTGCGCGCTCCGTCGGGATAATCTTCGATCCCGAAGTCGTGGTTGCCGGGGATCGCAACGATTGCTCGGAACCGGCCGCGCAGCGAAGCCAACCAGCGCACCGCACGTTCCAATTCGGGAGCTGTCCCCTTCATCGTCAAGTCGCCGGCGTGCAACAGAACATCGCCGTCGGGAATGGCAACCCCCTCGGCGCTGTTGTGGGTGTCGGAGAGCGCGATGCACCTCATTTGATCCGCACAGTGCAGGCGCTTCAAGCGGCGCATCACCGGCCCCTCCGACCAGCAGGTCACCGGAAAACCACCGCCGCCGAAGCGCTGAACCGGCGCGTCGAGCTGCTGCGGCTGCGCCCAACAACTGGAGGAACCAACGCCTCTTGCTTTGGAAGCAATCCCTGTGGATTTTCGATTTCCGTATAAGTTGACAGATCTTCGAAAGGCTCTCGGAGAACCGACTGTCTTCACGTACGGTGCGATAAACGGCCGTGAACAGGGAACCTGCGAAGGCTTTCGCTTTCCTTGCGGTTGCGAGGCGACACCGGTACAGGCAGCGCAATATACCGTTACGACTCTCTGCACCAACCACTCGACACAGGAACGAGATACGGTGCGCGTCTCGGACCGTCGCCTTCCGCACGTTTTTGGTCGTCGGCTTTCATATCAGGCTATGGGATTACTCACCGAGCTTATCGCCGCTCAAGAAGGTGCGCCGACGATTGATGGATGTGTAGAAATGACGTTTCCGCCGGCGGCTTTCGTCGGCCAGGAAGAATCCGTGCGCGTGCTCGTCGACGCACGGATTCTAGAGGACACCGGCGACGGCCATCATCGCCTGCTCGTATTCAACTGTTGGGATAACGTAACGCGGGAATGGTACTAGGAGGAGCGCATGCCGCCGCCGATCCACGAGGCAAATTTATAGCGGCTATTCGCGCAGCGGACACTTCCACTGGTGCGGAGCCGTAGTCCGCAATCCACGTTAATTGCATTGGCAGCGATCTGAACGATCGGCGCGCGCGACGATTGTCGCTAGAGACCCAGCGGCGGGATGGCGTCGTCGACGCCAGCTCCTCCTGTAGTCGCGGTGACGGTAGCTCCCGTCGTCTTCGCCGGCGGTGACGGCGACGTTGCGAGGAGCGCGAGTGGCGCGAGCGCGGCGATGACCGAGCTCATGCTGTGAGGACCTCTCTGGGGTTGCGCTATGGACCGGGCCGCATGGACCGGTCCGGCACGGCGCAGAGAGGCCGCGAACAAGGCCGAACGCCCGGAGTGGCCCGGTCCGGGGTCCGTTGCGCCGTCGGCATCCGCCGTCCTCGCACCGAACGGCCGTCATGCCGCGTCGTCTGGCGGCCCTCCGCGGGAATGCGCCGTTTCATACAGTCTGCACGCTTAGCTAGGCAGGAAGTGCTTGGTCGCTTGCTAAGAATCGGCGGGAGTATTTTCTGCAATCGGGTGGTGCCTTATGGCGGCTGGTTCTTTCGCACGCGGGCTAACCGGAACGGTGCATCGCGTGCCGCATGCGCGTGATGAGACGTGGCGCGTCGGTGTTCGCGGGCATGTCATTACGGCGGCGATCGCCGTGTTGGCCGACGGTTTGCCGCGGACGTCGGATCAGATTTGCACCGAGGCGCTGGCGCGCGGACTCGTTCCGCCGAAGACCTCGAAGCGGTACGTCTACACGGCGCTGATCGAGTACATCGCGCGCACGAAAGGGCACGAGCGCAAGCCGGCGATCGTGCAGGATCGCGACCGGCGGTTTCGCGCAAACCATCCGGTCGATCCGTGGCCCGCGCCGGCTGCGGCTTCGCTCGGCGATGGTGCGCCGACGGCGGCGTCGCTGGCGGCGCTCGAGCGCGTGCGCGCGACGGCGCGCGGGCTCGATCCGGCGGCGTTCGAGGTCGCGGTGTGCGAGCTGTTCGGGACGCTGGGGTTCGTCGCGACGCACGTGGGCCGGTACGACGCGCCGGACGGGTATCTCGACGCGCCGCTCGGGCCGCTCGCGTATCGGGTGATGGTCGAGTGCAAGACGGCGGCGGCGACGGAGAACTCGGTGGTAACCGAGCCAAACGTCGTCGAGGCGGCGAAGTTTCGCGAGGCGTACGGGGCGGCGTACTGTCTGCTGGTGGGGCCGGCATTCGGGGCGGAGACCGCATTTGCCGGCGAGCTGCACACGCATGGCGTGTCGGCGTGGACGGTGGACGATCTCGCGGCGGTGGTGCACACGGGGTTCGATCCGGAGGCGCTGCGCGCGCTGTTCGCGCCGGGGCTGGTGGTGGACGTGCTGGACGATGCGGTGTGGAGCGCGGCGCACGGCGAGGCGAAGCGGGTCGGCGCGATCTGCGATGCGATCGAGGCGATCGCGGCGCGGCAGCAGCGCGTCGCGCTGGGCGCGGCGGCGGCGGATGCGCCGCTGCTGGACGTCGATGCGGCCATGATGCTGCTCGACGAGCACTTTGCGGCGAGCGGCAGTGCCGCGCGCTGCGGTCGCGGCGACGTCGTCGCGGCGTTCGACTGGCTCACGCACCCGCGCGTGCGGCGAGCGATCTGGACCGATGAGGAGCGGCGGGCGATCGTCGTGACCGCCGCGTTGCGGACTACGTCCGCGGAAGGAGACATCTCGTGCTCGACAAGATAGTCCCGCAGCCCACCCAGCAGCCTGTGCTGCATTCGCATCCGCTGACCGCGCTTCAGAAGGAACATATTTTCGAGCACTACCAGCGGGCGCTGCCGCTGATGGTGCTGGATTTTCCGCACGTGCCGTTCGTCGGGGCGTTTCATCCGTACGGGCTCGGGAATCAGCCGACGTTCTCCGGTGGATGGCCGGAACTGCCGGAGTCTATTGCGCACGTGGAGGTGACGGGCGCGCAGGGCAAGCGGCATCTGTATCCGGGGTTGACGGAGAACGCGGTGCTGTGGCTGGTCCACATGGGGGCGGTCGGGGTGGAGTCGTGGACGCCGAGCCCGCGCGATCCGGAGAGCGTCGGCTATGCGCGCATTTTGCTGCGGCAGAGCGGCAGCGCCGGGGAGCAGGAGCTGAAGTACGCGATGCTGGCAATGCGCACGGCGCTGCTGGAGTGTCGTGGGCTGCGGGCGGTTCCGGTGCTGGACGGGGACGCGGGCGCGGCGTTGTTCGTGCCGTTCGCGGATCTGCCGCTCTACGAGGACGTGCGGGCGTGGCTGCATCGGCTGTGCAACGCCGCGGCGGAGAAGCATCCGGCGCTGCTGACGTGCGCGAAGAAAGAGCAGGCCGGCGATCGCGTGCATCTGTCCGTGGAGAAGAATGCGGTGGGACAGCACAGCAAGCTGCCGTACTCGCTGGCGGGAAATCCGGGGCTGCACATGGTGACGCCGATCGAGTGGAACGAGCTCGGCGAGGCGCACAACGGGATGTTCACCGCGCGGACCAGCGCGAAGCGGCTGGAGCACGATGTGTTTGCGGAGCAGGCGGCGGCTATCGGAGAGCAGCGGTTTTCGGACGTGCGCAGCACTGTTTGATGAAACCCTATGTGGTTTCTTGCGGACCACAATTTCGAGGACGGCCCGATGTATGAGAGCGACATCGAGGCCCGAGTTGGACCTACGCAAGGAAGCCCATGCCGGGCCTGCTCGGTAGCGGTGTTCCGCGCGCCTTGCAAACCCAGCGCCGTTAGGTTATATTAGGTATGCCCCGCGTGTTCCCGCAGATCAATGGGTTCGACGTCAAGGTCAATATCATCGAGGATCAGGACGGGCCGCACGTTCATGTCTTCAAAGCGGGCGTCGAGTATCGGATCAGCCTTGAGACTTGTAAGGTCCTAACCTACACCGGTGGAACGAAGGCGCAGGCGCGTGCCGCGGAACGGCTCATCGCAGAGCGGATCGACGAGTGTTGGACGGAGTGGAACAAATGGCACTAAAGCAGCGACATACGGAATCGACGGACGCCGAGCTGGATGCAGCACTCGCGCGCGGTCGGGAAGAACGTGCGCGTGATGGCGCGTGCGATGTGCGATATGACGCGACGGCGGACCGAATCGAGATCACAATGAACAATTCCGCGACCGTAAGCATCGCTCGCAAGGCGATTCCAGGCCTTGAACGCGCGACCGTGGACCAGCTCGCTGATGTGCGCCTCACGCCGCTGGGTACGTCCATGAGCTTCGAGCGAATCGACGCCGACTATGCAATACATGGTTTGCTCCGCAGGGTGCTGGGTCTTAACGAACAGCAGCGCGCGGCAGGGTCCGTTACCTCGCAGGCAAAGCGCTCGGCAGCGGTCGCTAATGGTGCATTGGGAGGACGACCACCAAAAAAAGCTGTTGTCCCGCAGAAGCGGGCGCAACGCTGAGGCGTCGGCTCGGGAAGGTGACTATGACACTTCTCGTGTCGAGGCGACGGCGCGCGCGGCGCTTCAACCGGCGTTTGGTACGAGGGCTTGCTCACCGGAAGAAGTTCTGCGATTCTAAGACGGTACGCCTCGGATGCGCCTCTACCGGCTTGTCCGGCAAGTGCCCGGGGTAAGCATTGAGGAGGTTCGTGCCCGCCGCGAACCTCCTCGCTCTTTGACGGATCTGATGAAGCGGCGTAGGCGCTGCTGAAAATCGTGGCGTGGATAATATCATGACCGTATGCGGCTGTGCCATACCTAACGTGTTTGCGGAGCTGGCGGCGGCTATTGGAGAGCAGCGGTTTTCGGAAGTCACCGGCCTGTTCGAAAGCGGAGCTCGCGAGTAAACTTTCCCGCAGTCGGGAAGGTGACTACCAACCCGCGCCGGTGAGCGGACGCACGTCGTCCTCGGGGCTGAGGTGAACGACTGCTTCAACGGCGGGGAGGCGTTCTCGGGGGACGAGCATTGGTTCGAGTTCCAGCGCTCGCGCGATCTCGAGGACGGTGCTCCAGCGGGTTTCTCGGTCGCCGCGCTCGACCGCCGCGATATAGCTCTGCGTCGTGCCGATGCGCTGTGCGAGCTTCGCCTGCGTCAGGCCGAGCGCAAGGCGACGCCGCTTGAACGCTTGGCCTAGAGTCCTGGACTCTACTATCGCCTCGCACATTATATCAGATCAGGACTGCTTGCAGGCGACCCGTGCGTAAGACTGCCGCTTGGAGAGCGAAACGGCGATCATTGACTTCGGCAACATATGGTGTGAAGCGGTCTCGCGAAAGCGCGGCCTCGATATTGTCAATTTGCGAAGTCGAATACGAGAAGCCCTTGCCCACCGGATGACGTTCAGCTATCCTAAGACGGTACGCCTCGGATGCGCCTCTACCGGCTTGTCCGGCAAGTGCCCGGGGTAAGCATTGAGGAGGTTCGTGCCTGCCGCGAACCTCCTTCGCTCTTTGACGAATCTGATGAAGCGGTAGGCGCTGCTGAAAATCATGGCGTGGATAATGTCATGACCGTACGCGGCTGTGCCATACCTAACGCAAAATAGTCGGATCGACATAATCGAACTCGTGTGGAACGCACTCAGCGATGTGCACAACGGCATGTACACGGCACGGACCAGCGCGGAACGCCTGGAGCGGGGACGAGTTTGCGGAGGTGGCGGCGGCCATTGGAGAGCAGCGGATTTCGGACGTGCGCAGCGCTGATTGACAAAAATCGTATGTGTTTGGCGGCCTTCCCTTTCGGCCAAAATGGTCCCAAGAGGACCAGGGTGGAAAAGTATAGTCGACCATGTCGCCGTTTAAACGGAAATAATGAGCAAAGGGGAGCAGGCCCTCCGTGTCAACGTCATCGTTGGGCGAGCTAAAATCCGTATGTCCCAAGCTCAACTCGCGAAGCGAGCCAATGTCTCGCGCCAAACCATCTCCCGGATTGAGCGCGCTGCGACCGACATCCGCATCGAAGTCGTCGAGCGCATTGCCAGTGCGCTCGGCGTGACGGTCGCGGACCTTTTCGCCTCCACGGGCGCTAAGCGTGTCAACGATCGCGAACTCGCTCGTCGCGCTGCCACGCCGCGCAGAGACTATGTCGATGCGCGCGATCTCTTGCTCGCCGTCGACGAGGCGGCTGGGCGATCCGTCGGGCTCCCAGAGGTAGACTTGTGAAGTCGAACGCCTTCATTGCAGGCTTCATCGCCTTTTGCACCACGTTAGCCTTAACTTGGGAATTTGGACGGCTCCCGGATCTCCACAATACGCTGCCCGCTTTGACGGCCCTGGTTAGCGGGTTTTCAATCGGCGTAATCGTTTACCAAGTATTCGCATCAAAAGCCAAGCGCCTGGAACGCTCATTGCCGGCCAAGCCGGTCACCGATGAAGAGCGTATACGCGCGTATCAAGAGCTTGAAGAAGCCTACAACGAAGTCCGCGCACTTATAGATCGGGTTCCGAAGGGCCCGCCTCATCTCGACGGACCGCATTTTGAGACGGCGGCATTTCTCCTCGAGGAGGCGAAAGCAGGATTCGAGCGTGTGGATAGCGGCTCCAGCAACATAGAATCGAAGGCGACATCGCTAATTTCAATCGTAGCCGGAGCATCGAGTGCGCTAGGAATCTTCGGATTTTCGAAGGACGGGAAGGCAGTCGTAGCCACGCCGACGATTCTTGCCGCCTTCACATTCGCTGTTATCGCGCTCATTTGTCTGCTTTACGTTCTTCGATCCAAGCATTATAAGGACCCGGCGATCGATAAGTATGTATCCGCTGGCATGGTGGCGGAAGATAACCGCGTCGGCATCGCGCTCAGCCTCGCGAAAGCATATCGCGAATCGCGTGATGTCTTGGCACAAACGATACGTTATGAGCCCCTGGCACTTTTTATCGGCTACGTCTCAATTGCTACGGCGGCGGGGCTTGTTCTCATAAACGCCGCGACGGCTCGTGTCGATATGGCAGCAACCGTGCGGCCTAAGACCGCCGCAACGGCTTCGGGCAAAGGTCGAGCTATGCCGGCTCCAACGCGGCCCAAATTAACACACTCGTCGCCTCGGCTGCCCCGGCCGGCGCGGACCCCGGCGCCCTGAATGCTGGCTTGACTTTCGCCGCATTGGACGGAGGCGCAACCGAGGCAATGGTATTGGTGTCGGAATGAGCAGGACGGGAACGTTTGGCCCAGCAGCGAAACAGTGAGGCATAATGGCGCATAATACGGACACGTCGGGGCAGCAGGCACAGCCGTCCCGTCCCCCGGCTAGCTCGACGAGCGAGCCTCGCGGACCATTCGCGGATGTCCCTTCGGCGCCGCTCATCGACCGGACGCGCAACTAGTGGGCGACGAGCCGTCGCCGGTCGGCCCCGTCCCGGAATCGGGACCATTTAGTCCGATTCCGAGTGCACCGCTCACTCCAATTGATAAAGGCGCGCCAACTCCAACCGCGGAGTGAGCGCGTCGTCACCTGTGCCGGGCGGTCAGCGTCAGGGTTAGATCGAGCCCGATCGCCATGGTTACGCTGGCAGAAACTGACTCACCCTGGGCACATTGGTTAAAAAATTTGTGCACCTTCGGTTGGTCTTTTGGCCAGTTAATCGCAATGCCGGGATCCGGCGGCAGCCGGCTGCAAATGGCCGTGACGCGGCAAAATCAATTGCACCTATGCGGTTTCGCATTCCTCACCCTGCTCGCCGCGACAAACGGACTCAGCTGCCCGGAACCCATGCTGTGCTGACTGAAGCACACGCGCGAAGTAGCGCGCGTTCCCCCGGTCGATGTCGGTGATAAGCGCGTCCCATTCTCGCATGGCCGCCTCGACCCGGGCATAGCCGAACGCCTCCAACACTTCGTCAGACGGCCGGCCGCCTACGCGCGCTAGGTTCAGCACAATCCACCGCTCGCCGCCGACCAACATCGGCTCCCATTCGTACTCCCAGCTCTCCCCAGAACACTCTGGTGGGACGTCGGGCGCATCAAGGATCGCCGGCGGGATGCCGACCTCCGACCGAATGTCGAGGTAACCAAGGCGCTCCAAGGGCGGGAACCACACCTCGCAAAGGGTGGCGAGCCTCTCCCGCATCGCCTCGTGCCGCGGATCACCCAGGCACACCCCGTGGCTCCAGACCGCGCGGCACAGCGCGAAGAGTCGGCCGTAAACCCCCAAGAGTGTGTAGAGGTACAGAACGGCGCGTGCATCGTCGGCAGCCTTTCGCGCAGCGACCGCTTCGGCATCGAGCCGGGCCGCGACGTACTTCCCTTCAGCGTCGGTCGCGCGAACGAGTTCCCAAGGGTCGGTCCCGAGCACCGACGCGAGCTGATCGATTGCATTCGGCGACAGCGCCCGGGCCCCGTCTTCCGCTCGCGAGAGCGTGCCCTGTGTAATTCCAGCGGCCTTAGCGAGGCTCGTCTGGCTGAGGCTCCGCTCTGACCGCATCGCCCGCAGTCGATTGCCGAATCTTGCATTCACCATGGATCTACAGTACCGCGTGGCTCGCACGCATGGATAGAGGCATAACAGCGGCAAGAGAACAGCCGGCTCGGAGTGTTCGCCACCGGAAGGCGCGCCTTCGCTTGGTAGCTCCATAGGGTCGGCACGCTTGGCGAACCTGCAACCGAGACGCTTGACCTCGGCCATGATAGCGGCTCATGCGTTCACCATCGCGCCCTCTCCCTGGAGGCAGTCCCGGCTTCACCGCGCCCTATCGAGGGTTCTCAGCCGGCTCTGTACCTCTTGCACGAGTCGGCCGCGGCCTTCGGCATTATTGAGGTAGTGAATAAACCGGAGGTGCCTCAGGTCGAACGGCACGTCGTCGGGCGACTGCGTTATAAGGATCACGTCCCTACCGACTGTGTGCGCTATCCCGGTTTCATAGAAGACGTTAGCGTTCTTGCCTGACAGGTCGCAGATGACGACGCTTGAGGTGCTGATTAGCGAAACCACATCTTGAATTATCGCGTCGTGGTTCCAGATGTTGTCGGCGCGCTCACATCGTTTACCGATGCTCCGGATGCTGGTCTCAAGTGCATTGTAAATTTCGTTAAATCCTGCGTCGAATGGCATCATCACCGAAACGAGGCTCTCGTCGACCGGTTCCTGACTAAGTTGAAAAACTTTCGGCGACGGCGCCCTCGTACCGCTACGCATCAGCACGTAGAACAAGTCAACGGCCTTAATCGCCCAATGCGTCCTCGTGAATTCCCAATCGCCGATCTCCAACTCGTGCGCAAGCTCTTCGACTTTGGCATTCGAGATTGGCGGGATCGCAGCGTCGAAGCTGTACTCAAGAGCGTAGTTCGCGCCCTCTTCTCGAATCCTCGTGATGGTTCCAACGTGAGCGCTCTGGTTCCCGGCACCGCCATTCTCAGCCATAAATAGCGCTGGTAGGCGGGAAACGGCGTTAACGTCTAGTGTGTTGCCTGGCTTGTATAGGGCTTTCAGCGCATCTGACGTAAATTCCAGCACACGGTTGCGCGGGAATGCTTGTCGGTTGAGGTTCCAACCATTGCCCGCAACGATTAGGCTATACACGATAGCTCAATCAAAAATGGCGCAGACGTAGCGGCGTAAGGTTCAAGGGCTCTCCAAGACAGGTCGTTCTGCGTGACAAGCGCCGCGGTTCTCCGTACGCGGGCGCAGCTTCATGCTGCAGCTTAGAAGCTCCCTTCGCCATCATGCCCCTAAAAACTCTAGCGGGGAGGCCACCACGCCTTGGACCGGAGCAGTGGGCCCGTCCGCCGTTCGGTACGGGTTCGCTCCAGCATCAGACGCTCCCGGCAAATCGCCGTTCTGAGAATGGCTGAGGCAGCAACGGTGTCCAGCCGTTCGGCTATTCGACCCCTCTTGGACATCGCAGCCGCGAGGATCGTACGCAGGCTCGCTCGGTGCAGTTGTGTTCGCCGCAGACGAGGCGGCAGAGAGGCACGCCGAGGGCCGCTGCGAGTGCCGGTAGAACGCTTTTGTCTGCGGGCTTGCCGGACTCGAGCCGTTGGATCGTGCTCGCGAGAACGGCGGCTTCCGTTGATAGGTCGTAGACGCTATATCCGCGTGCGATGCGAAGGCGGAAGATACGAGCCGACAGCGGCTCTACCGGTGCGGTTCTTCGGTGGCCGTTCCATCGCTTTGAGGCCGACGTAGGCGAGTGCTTGGAGATCATCGCTTCGCCTTGATGCACCAGAAGGTGGCTTCGAGCGCGTAGCTGATCGATGCGCGCAGGCAGACGCAAGCGAAGCGCACGTGCGACTCGTTTTGCGGGGTTGTGGACCTTGTAACGGAAGCCGCCGGTGGGCTCGTCGACCCAGGCGTCGATTCCGTTCTCGCGGAGGAAACGGACGACGACTTCCGCGTTGAAGTCGTCGGCCTGCACCAGGCCGGCCGTGTTTTGGTGCTGTTCGTCCGTCACATCGGCCATGCAGGCGTAAAATTCGACGGGCCCGGGCATTATGCGACCGCCCGGTGCGGAGGATCAGACGGGGCACATTCGGCGACGGCGATGCCGTGCCGAGGGCTCGACGTCGATGCGTCGAACTCGTAGGTTGTCATTTCGATGCTTATCCCATCGGGGTGACGGGCTCGGTCGGTGGGCTTAACACCGGCCGGGCCGCATTGTCTTGAATGCGCGCAGGTTGTGCGCTAGGTTGAAATTATAGCACGAACGTGCGTTCGTGTGGAAGCACTCAAACGGTTTGCGCTAACGCATTACGCTAAGTCGCGACCAGCGCCGGCGCGGGTTGCGCGCGGAACATTACGGTAACGCGCGTGCCGCCGCGCGGCCCGGGATGAATTTGCACCTCGTCGGCGACGGCGCGCACCAGCGACAGCCCGCGGCCGGTCTCGGCGTACGGATCGGGGCGCAGCTCATGCGGGACGAAGCCCGAGCCGCTGTCTTCGACCATCAGCGTCACGTCGCCGGTGCCAGCGTTCGAGGCGAGGACGCGCACGGTGCCGGGCGCGTGCCGCACCGCGTTCGCGACGAGCTCGCCGAACGCGAGCGCGCTCGCGAAGCGCAAATCCTCGCGCCCCGTCCACTCCGCAATGATGTCGCCGATCTCGTGGCGCACCTGCGCACTGGTCCAGCTGTCCTCGGCCGCGAAGCGCCACTCGCGCTCGTCGCCGGGCAGCTCCGCGGCGAACCGGTCGATGGTCACGGTGAGGATCGCGATGTCGTCGCTGGGCTCGTCCTCGCCCAGAACTTCCTTCATCAGCGCGGCGGCGAGGTGTTCGATCTCCTGGCTCGCCAGCGTCTTGATCGCTTCCTCGATGCGGCGCTCGCCTTGCAACAGATCGCGCGCGAACTCCATCAAGCCGTCGGTGAAAAACACCAGCGTGCACGGCGCTTTCAAGCGCAGCGCGAAATCCACGCCCTGCTCGTCGCGCAAGCCGATCGGCAGCCCCGCGCTCGGGAGACGCGACAGCTTACCGCCGCAGTAGACGAGCGGCGGCGGATGGCCGGCGGTCGCGTACGAGAAGCGGCCGGTGACCGGATCGAGCACGCCGACGATCGCGGTCACGAACAGCGTGCGGCCGCTGGCGACGAGCAGCCGGCTCGCGCGGTCGAGAATCGCCGCCGGATCGGCCGACTCGAACGACGCCGCGCGCAGCGCCTGGCGGATCTCGCCCATGATCACCGCGGCTTGCAGGCCGTGTCCCGTCACGTCGCCGATCGTCAGCGCGACCCGGCCGTCCGGCAGCTCGAAGGCGTCGTAGAAGTCGCCGCCGACGCGCTGCGACTCGGACGCCGCCGAGTACGAGGCGGAGAACTGAAGGTCGGGCAAAATCGGCAGCTGCGCCGGCAGCATCGCGCGCTGCAGCGCGTCGGCGGTCGTGCGCTCGCGCTCGTACAAGCGCGCGTGCTCGAGCGAGAGCGCGGCGCGGCGCGCGAACTCGCGGACCAAGCCGGCGTCGTCGGCGTCGTATGCGCGCCCGCTGGTGCGCACCAGCGCCAGCACGCCGATCGTCACCTCGCCGCTCAGCAGCGGAACGATCATCGCCGCGCCCGCGGGCAGCTCGCTCACCCACGGATCGGGGAAGCGGTCGGGCTGATCGAGGACGACCGGCTCGCCGCCCCCGACGATGCGGCTGACCGCGTCGTGCAAAGCGGGCTGCAGCGGCGCGCCGATCCAGCGCCGCGTGTCGAGCTCGTCGCCGATGTCGGTGCTGCCCAAACCGGTCAGCACATAGCGCCCTTCGTCGTCGAGCAGCGCCACCCAGGTGCGTTCGGCGAGCCGCGGGATCAGCAGCCCCTTCATCGCCGCGACGGTCGCGGTGACGTCGAGCGAGGCGCCGAGCCGCTCGCCCGCGCGCGCCAGAAACGCCTCGCGCTCTTCGAGCCGTTTCTGCGCGTCGACGTCGGTGCAGGTGCCGATCCAGGCGACGATCTCGCCTTCGGCGCCGCGCGCGGGGACCGCGTTCACCAGGAACCAGCGATAGCGGCTGGTCGCGCCTTCGCGCAAGCGGTACTCGGCGGCGAACGGCTCCCCGGTGCGCAAGCTGTGCCGCCAGCGCTCGCGGCTCTGCAGCTCGTGCTCGGGATGGAGCGCGGTGCGCCAGCCGGCCTCGCGCGCGCGGGCGAGATCGCACAGCGTGTACTCGACCCAGCGGTCGTTCACGTACTCGACGTCGCCGGCGGCGTTCGTCGTCCAGATCAGTTGCGGCACCACGTTCGCAAGCGACGCGTAGCGCGCTTCGCCGACGGCGAGCGCTTCGGCGGTCGAGCGGCTGCGCGCGGCGAGCCGCAGCATCAGGTCGTTGAACTTCACCAGGAAGACCGCCAGCACGACGACCGCCGCGACGAGCTCTTCGATGCGCGCGGCGTACCAGCCGAACGAATAGCGCCCCGAGGAGAGCTCGCCGCCGGTGACGATCGCGACGAACCGCGCGAGCAGCACGATGCCGAGCCACACCCCGGTGATGCTCTTGAGGCCGTCGGCGACGACGTACAGCGCGACCAGCATCTCCGCGGCCGAGAGCGGGATCACCCAGCTCTGCCACAGCCCGGTGAACTCGTTGCTGCGCGGGCCGCCGACGAGCCAGCCGTGACCGGCCGTCACCAGCAGCGTGAAGCCGAACGTCGCAACGAGCGTGCCGATGCCGAGCACCCGCGCGCCGTCACGAGAGAGCTGCCAGTTGCGGCGCGCGGCGAGTCCTTCCCAGATCAGAAACCCGCCGAAGCCGAGCTGCGAGGCGATGTAGAACCACGACGCGGTCTGCAAGCCCGCGCCGAGCAGCCCGGTCGGGGTGAAGAGGCCGGGGAAGGTGAGTACGTACAGCGTCTGCGTCAGCGCCGCGTACGCGTACGCGATCGCGAGCAGCGCGAGCTTGCCGTCGCGCACGATCCGGTACTGCGCGTAGATCAGGACCGCGGTCAGGACGAGCGCGACGACGCCGGCGCCGACGACGGTCGGGACGAACGCCGGCACCTCGCCGAGCCGGGCGCGCGAGAACGGGATCGAGAGCGCGAAGAGCGCGATCAGCGCCAGCGCGCTGAACGCGCCCCAGCGGCGGTCGCCGTCGCTCGCCGGCGCGGTCGCGATGTTCTCGACCGCGCGGGACTCGAACGCCGTCACGCCGCCACCGTACCGCCCCCGCGGCGGTTGAACCGGACGTGAGCACGCAAACCGCAACCTTCGCCGCCGGCTGCTTCTGGGGGGTCGAGGCGGACTTCCGCGACATCCCCGGCGTCCTCGACGCCGAGGCCGGCTACACCGGCGGAACGACCGAGAACCCGAGCTACCGCGACGTCTGCAGCGACCGGACCGGGCACGCCGAGGCCGTCCGCGTCACCTTCGATGCGGACAAGGTCTCCTACGATACGCTGCTCGATGCTTTTTGGTCGCTCCATGATCCCACTCAGGTGAACCGCCAAGGACCCGACGTCGGGACACAGTACCGCTCCGCCGTCTTTTACAACGACGAAACACAACGTCTTGCGGCGGAGGCGAGCAAGGCGCGGGCGCAGGCCAAGTTCCCTCGCCCCATCGCTACGCAGATCGTGCCCGCGCAACCTTTCTACCGCGCCGAGGACTACCACCAGCGCTATCTCGAGAAGCAGGGCCTCCGGCACTGCCGGATCTAGAGGCTGCCGCTGGTCGTGGCGGCGCCGGCCGGCCGGTTCACGAACTGCTCGACCGCGTCGGCCAGCGCCTCGTTCGTGATCTCGGTCAGCCCGGCGGCGACGTTCTGGCCTTTGTGCACCTTGTTGGCGGTCGTGTACGTCTTCCAGCGCACGACGCCGCTGCAGTCGATCAAGTACAAACGCAGCTGCGCGCGAATCGGCGAGCGGTCGAAGACGCCGGATGACGAGACGACGCCGCCGACGACCGGCAGGAAACCGGTGAGGTTGCGCTCCTTCGACTGCTCGAAGCGGATCTGCGGGATCAGCAGACCCTCCGCGTTGTAGTCGCTGCACATCTGGCGCGCCGTTCCGACGGCTTCGATCGCGTCGATCGGGGTGGCGATCGCGCTGCGCACCCGCCGGTCCGAGAGGTCGATCGAGAACTGCTTCGTCGCGTTGCGGTAGATCGGGTCGGTGTCGCCGGGATCGCCGAACGGCACGATCACGTACAGCGGCCCGCCGGCGTTCTCGACGGCCGCCGCGGGAAGCGGGGCAGCGCAAAGCGAGGAAGCGCAAAGCGTGACGGCGAGCGTACGGACCAGGCGTCGCAAGAGCATCTCGTGATCCCAACGTTCGGGCGGCGGGGCGCCGTTCCCGGCGAGCCGAACGGGCCGTCGGTGAGACGCCGTGCGCTCGCCGCGCTTGCGGCCTACTACCTCGTCACCGGCACCTGGCCGCTCGTCTCAATGCGCTCGTTCGAGGCCGTCACCGGGCCGAAGACGGACCGCTGGCTGGTGAAGATGGTCGGCGCGCTCGCCGTCGCCAACGGCACCGCGCTGGCGTTCGGCACGCTGCAAGACGAGATCGCCGACGAGACGCTCGTTCTCGCCGCGTGCAGCGCGCTCGCGTTCGCGTCGATCGACTTGGTCTACGTCGCGCGCGGGCGAATCAGCGCCGTCTATCTCGGCGACGCGGCACTCGAGCTCGCGCTGGCCGCAACGATACTCGGCTCGGCCGCGTTGTAGCGCGCGATGTCCGCCCTGTTCTCACCGCTTCGGCTGCGCGAGGTGACCCTGCGCAATCGCGTCGTCGTCTCGCCGATGTGCGAGTACTCCTCGGAGGACGGTTTCGCGAACGACTGGCACGTCGTGCACCTCGGCAGCCGCGCCGTCGGCGGCGCGGCGCTCGTCCTGACCGAAGCGATCGCGGTGACGGCGGAGGGCCGCATCTCGCCGCAGGATCTCGGCATCTGGCAAGACGCGCACGTCGAGCAGCTGGCGCGGATCGCGCGCTTCTGCGAGGCGCAAGGCGCGCGCTGGGGGACGCAGCTCGCGCACGCCGGCCGCAAGGCGTCGACGAAGCGGCCGTGGGAAGGGAGCGGCGCGGTCGCGCACGGCGGCTGGACGCCGCTCGCACCCGGCAGCGCGCCGTTCGATTCGACCTATCCGGTGCCGCGCGCGCTCGACGAAGACGGGATCGCGCGGATCCTGCGCGCGTTCGCCGAGGGCGCGCGGCGCACGCTCGAGGCGGGCGGAACGGTGATCGAGATTCACGGCGCGCACGGCTACCTGCTGCACGAGTTTCTCTCGCCGCTCGTCAACACGCGCACCGACCGCTGGGGCGGTTCGTTCGAGAACCGCACGCGGCTCGTGCGCGAGGTCGTGCGCGCGGTGCGGAGCGTATGGCCGGAGCGCTATCCGCTCTTCGTGCGGCTCTCGGCGACCGATTGGGTTCCCGGCGGCTGGGACGTCGACCAGACGGTCGCGCTCGCGCGGCTGCTGCGCGACGAAGGGGTCGACCTGATCGACTGCAGCTCGGGCGGCGCGGTGCCGGTCCCGCCGGGGACGATCCCGGTCGGGCCGCTGTACCAAACGCCGTTCGCCGAGCAGGTTCGGCGGGAAGCCGGGATCGCGACGGCGGCGGTCGGGATGATCGCGGAGCCTGCTGATGCCGAGGCGATCGTCGCCGGTGGGCGGGCGGATCTGGTCGTGCTCGCGCGCGAGCTGCTGCGCGATCCCTACTGGCCGCTGTTCGCGGCGCGCGCGCTCGGGGCCGAGGCGCCCTGGCCCTCGCAGTACCTGCGCGCGGTCGGCGAGCGCGCGACGATGCGAGTTCCGGAGCGCGTCTAGCAGCCGCCCTTGTCGCGCGCGCCGGGGCGCGTGATGGACGGGTGTGATGACGACGATAGGACAACGGGTTCACGCGGCGCGGATCGCCGCGGGGCTCTCTCAAGGACAACTCGCAGAGCGCGCGGGCGTCGCTCAAGCCGCGATCTCGCGCATCGAGCGCGGCGAGACGCGCGAGCCCGGCGTGCTGATCATGGCCGGGATCGCGCGCGCGCTCGCGCTGAGCATCGACGAGCTGGTCGCGCACAACCTGCGCGGACGCACGGCGCAGCAGGTGCTGGCCGAACGCATCGCGGCGCTCGAAGCGCGGGTCGCCGTGCTAGAAGAACGCATCGACGGCGGCGCGCGCGGCGGTGTGTAGTGCGCGCGCCACCGTCGCGGCGTCGCACGGCGCGTCTCCACCGATCCAGGCCGCGATGAGCGCGAGCTGCCCGCCGGCGAGGTGCGCGCTGACGAGCTCGCTCGGAAGCGTGTGCGGCGAAGCGCGGGATGCGGCGCGCCGCCGCGCTTCGAGGCGCTCGGCGAGCAGGCGCGCGAGCACGCGCTCCATTACCAAGCGCGCGGCGCCGTTGAAGACGACGCGGCCGAGCTCGCGCTGCTCCCACATGTGCTCGGCGATCGGGCGCGGCGCGTCGGGACTCACGGCGAACAGCGCTTCGGCGAGCGCGCCGAGCGGCTGCGCGACGCTCTGTTCGAACACGTCGTCTTTGTTCTGGAAGTGCTCGTAGAAGGTCGAGCGCCCGACGCCGGCGCGCTCGATCACATCGCCCGCGCCGAAGCCGTCGTAGTTGCGCTCGACGATCAGCTCGTAGAACGCTCCGAGCACGAGCGCTCGCGTGCGCGCGACCCGCCGGTCCGGCTTCTTCCCTGCTTTCAAGCTGAGCGCTCCGTTTCCGGACGTTGCGCCGATTTTGTCCGGAAGCGGACGCGCAAGCGCAAGCGGTCCATCGTTTTTCGGCCGTGAAGCGCTATGGTAGCGGAAGCTTCACGTCCGGAGTATTTCATCGTGTCGAACGCCCAGCCGCTTCCTGCCGAACCCTGGGCGCCGCCCGGAAAGGTCGCCGGGTATGCGATCGCCGCGTCCGCGGTGCTGATGATCGTGGCGATCGTCATGCATCCGCAGGCCCGACACCGCCACGTGAGCGAAGTCGTGGCCGAGATCGGCCGGCTCGCGCCGATGCTGGCGTTCATGCACGGGACGGTGATCGCGTTCGTGATCGTGCTGCTGTACGGCATGTGCGTCTACTCGCTGCGGCGCGGCCTGCGCCGCGAGCTGGTTCTCGGCGCGGTCGTCGTTTACGCGGCCGGCGCCGGCGTGCTGGTGCTCGCGGCGCTGATCGACGGCTTCCTCGTCTCGGACGTCGCGCGCAACTACGCGGGCGCATCGCGCGAGGCGCTGCGCGACGGCGCGGCCATTCTCTCGGCATGCAGCGCCGCCATTCAGGTGCTCACGAAGTTCGGCGTCGTCGCGTTCTCCGTGGCGATCGCGCTGTGGTCGGCCGACCTCGTCCGCGACGGCGCGCGGGCGCGCATCGTAGCGATCATCGGCTTCGCCGCGGCGGTGATCTCGCTGGTGGTGCTGTTCGGGGCGGGGCGGTTCATCGTGCCGCTGACGCTGAGCGCCATCGTGCTCGCGCAAGGAATCTGGTACATCGCGGTCGCTTCGCTGCTCGTGCAAGAGCGCGTGTAGGGCCGCGTTGCGCGGCGCGCAAGCGCGAGGAGCGATCTGGAGCCGACGGCCGGACTCGAACCGGCGACCTGCTATTTACGAAACAGCTGCTCTACCAACTGAGCTACGTCGGCGTTGAGGCGGCGGGCGCCGCGACCGCCCAGGGTTCGCGGGACCGCCCTGCGACCCTTCATTCGTGCTTGCTTGCGCCGAAATACCATAGGTGATCCGCCGCGCAGTGGTTCTCGTTGCGCTTGCCGCAGCGCTGGTCCCGGCCCCGCCGGCTGCCGCCGAAGAGCTTCCGGTCGCCACCGTCGGCGCGCCGATCCCCGTCGAGGCCGAGCCGGCCTCCTTGCTTCGGCCGGCGACGATGCGCGCCGTGTTTCGCGTCCCGCGGGCCGACACCGCGCTCTACATCGGAACCCCCTCGTACGTGCGCGACCTCTCGATCACGCTGGTCGGTCCCGGCCCGCGGCGCGCGACGCTGGTGGCCGCGCCCGACCTCCCCGGCCGCATGCTCGGCCTGCGCCTGCCCGACGACGCTGCGGACGCCGACCGCATCGAGCTCCAAGCGACCACCGTCAGCGCGGCTACCCCGCCATATCTGCTGCCGGCCGAACGGCTCGCGACGATCGGCTGGAGCCGCTGGTGGCTGCAAGCGCTGTTCGGACTGTTCGGCGCGCTCGCGCTGCTGAGCGCGCTGCTCGGGCTCGTGCTGCGCGCGCGCGCGTTCGCATGGTGCTCCGCGCTCGCCGCCGCGAACGCCGGCCTGATGCTGCCGTGGCTCGGCATCGTGCGGCCGCCGCCGGAGACCAGCGAGCTGCTGCACGCGGCGCTGCAATCGCTCGCGTACGCCGCGCTCGCCGCGCTCACGCTCGCCTTCTTCCGCACCGTTCGCCTCCCGCGCGCGGTGACGCGGACGCTGTGGGCGCTCGTCGCGCTGAACGCCGGCGTCGTCGCCGGCGGCGACGTGCTGCAAGATCTCTGGCCGCTCCCCGACGCGCTCGCGCAAGCGCTCGCGTTCGCGCTCGACGGTGCGTTCGTCGGCTTCGGCATCCTCGCGCTGCGCCGCAACGCAGCGGGCGCGCGCTGGTATCTGCTCGCCACCGCGCTCGCCGCGCTCGGATTCCTGGCCGCGAACGTTCCGCTGCTCGACGCGTCGCTCGCACAAGCGACGCCGCAGCTCGGCATCGCGTTGGAAACGCTGCTCCTGTTCGTCACGCTCACCGTGAAGCTCGCGCAGCGCAACGAAAGCGCGCCCGTCGCTGCAGCGGCACCGCTTCCGCCGCGCGCGGCAGTCCTCGGCCCGCCGCCGCCGAACGCCGACGGCCTCACCGGGATCCCGAACCGCATCGCGCTCGACGATGCGCTCGCGCGCGCATGGAACCACGCGCGCCGCACCGCCGAACCGCTCGCCGCGCTGTTGCTCGACGTCGACCACTTCAAGAAGTACAACGAGGAGTACGGCCACCTCGCCGGCGACGACGCGCTGCGCCGCGTCGCCGCCGCGCTCGCGCAGACGACCGCGCGCCGCCACGGCGACCTCGCCGGCCGCTACGGCGGCGAAGAGTTTCTCGTCCTCCTCCCCGACACGCCGCTGCCCGAAGCGGTGCAGCTCGCGCGCGAGCTGCAGCGCTCGATCGAGCAGCTCGACATCGCGCACGGCAGCGCACCGGCGCGCCGGCTCACGGTCAGCACCGGCGTCGCCGCGTTCGTCCCGCAGCACGACGGCGACGGCGGCGAATTGATCCGGCGCGCCGGCAACGCGCTGTACCTGGCGAAGACGATGGGCCGCAACCGCGTCGTCGCCGACGAATCGCCGGCGCCGCAGCCTGCGTTGACGTAGCGTGCTCACCGCCCCCGCCGCCCGCCGCATCGCGCAGCTGCTGCGCGCTCCGCAGCCGCTCGCCGACGCGCTGGCCGACGCGGCCGCCGAAATGCGCGGGCTGCTCGGCGCGCGCGGCGTCGCGCTGGTGGTGCGCCGCGAGGGCCGCTCGCACCGCGGGCAATCGGGAACGATCGCCGATCACGTCACCGAGATCCCGCTCGCGGACGCCGACGTCGAGGGGACGCTGATGGTCTCCGGCGCCGCGCAGGTATCCGAGGAGCTCGCGCTGATCGTCACGCTGGCGCTCTCCGCGCGCTTTCTCGCCGAGTCGGCGCAGACCGACGGCCTCACCGGCGTCGCGAACCGGCGCACGTTCGACCTGCGCTTCGAGGAAGAATGGCTGCGCGCGAAGCGCGAAGGAACCTCGCTCGCGGTCGCGATCCTCGACATCGACTACTTCAAAGTCTACAACGACCGCCACGGCCACCTCGCCGGCGACGACGCGCTGCGCCGCGTCGCGCACGCCGCCTCGGCGAACCTGCAGCGCGCCGGCGACCGCTTCGCGCGCTACGGCGGCGAAGAGTTCGCCGCGATCCTGCCCGCCACGACGCTCGCCGGCGGGATCGCCGCCGCCGAGCGCATCCGCAACGCCGTCACCGCGCTGGCGATCCCGCATCCGGTCGGCAAAGCCGGCCGGCTCACCGTCAGCATCGGCGTCGCCGCCGCGGAACCGGCGCGCGGCGGCAGCGCGCACGAATTGCTCGCGGCCGCCGACCGCGAGCTGTACCGCGCGAAAGCGGAAGGCCGCGACCGCGTCGCCGCCGACGGCTACGCGCTCGAGCACGCGCGCGACGAAGGCCTCCCGCAACCGTTCTCCGCGCTGATCGGCCGCGACGAAGATCTCGCCACGGTGCGCCGCGCGATCGACGCGCATCGCGTGGTGACGATCGCGGGCGACGCCGGTGTCGGCAAGACGCGCCTCGCGCTGGCCGTCGCGCACGAAGCCGCGCCGCGCTTCGCGCGCGTCCGCTTCGTCGACGCGGTCGGCGCGGTCACGCGCGAGGAGCTGCTCGCGCGCCTCGCCGCCGCGCTCGGCGTTCCCGATGCGGACCCGGCGCTCGGCACGATCGCCGGCGCGCTGACCGAACCGGCGCTGCTCGTCCTCGACGGCTGCGAACGCATCGCCGGCGCCTGCCGCGAGGTCGTCGATGCGCTCGCCGAAACGCCGCTGCGCTGGCTGATCACCAGCCGCACGGCGCTGGACGCGCGCGACGAGCGCGTCGTGCATCTCAGCCCGCTCGACGAGCGCGCGGCCGGTACGCTCTTCGCCGACCGCGCGCACGCGCTGGCCGCGCTCGACGAGCGGGAGACGCGCGCGTTCGCCGCCGTCGCGGTCTTCCGCGGCAGCTTCACCGCCGGCGACGCCGCCGCGGTGATCGCGGACGAAGCGGTCGACGCGCGCCGGGCCGACGCGCTGCTGCGCGCCTTCGCCGCGCGCTCGCTGCTCGACGCGGCCTCGCACGGCGGCATCACGCGCTGGCGCATGATCGACCCCGTCCGCGAGGCGCTGGCTGCGATCCCGCGCTTCGAACGGCACGCGCCGCGCGCGCACGCCGCGCACCTGCGCTGGTGCCGCGCGCGCCTCGACGCGATCGCCGCGCGAACCGGCACCGGAACGAATCACGCCGCGCTGGTCGAGTCCGAGACGGTGATCGACGAGGTGCGCGCCGCGCTCGACCGCGCGCTGCAGGACGAGAGCCTCGTGCGCGACGGCGCGGAGCTGTGCTACGTCGCGGTGCGCCAGTGGTTCGCCGTCCGCCACCCGCACGAAGGCCGCCTGCGCTGCGAAGCGTTCATCGGCCGCAGCGAACGGCTCGCGCCGGTGCACCGCGCGCGCCTGCACGCCGCCGCCGCGCGCCTGGCCTTCGTCGAAGGCGACCTCGTGGCGACGGAGACGCACGCGCGCGCCGCCGACGCGCTGCTCGGCGAGGACGACGCGATCGAACGCTCGACGGTGCTGAACTTCCTGGGCATCGTCGCGAAGTTCCGCGGCGACTACGGCGAAGCCGAGCGCCTCTTCCGCCTCGGCTGCGAGCTCAACGCGCGGATCGGCAACAAGCGCGGCGAGGCGATCGCGATCGGCGCGCTCGGCACGGTCGTGTTCGACTTCCGCCTCGACCACGACGAAGCGGTGCGCCGCTTCCGAGAAGCAGCCGCGACGTTTCGCGCGATCCACGACGACTTGAACGCGCTGGTGATGCTCGGCAATACGGCGGAGTCGCTCGCCGCGCGCGGCGACGTCGCCGAAGCCGCGCGCATCGTCACCGCCGCGGTCGAGGAGAGCCGCGCGTTCGGCAACCGGGCCACGTCGGCGCAGCTCTTGTGCGTGAGCGCGCTGGTGGCCGATTTGCAGGATGATCGCGCCGGCGCGGCGCGCGCGATGCGCGAAGTCGTCGCGCTGCTCGCGGCCGGCTCACCGGGCGCGGTCATGCTGATGGCGTTCGACTTCGCGGCCCGCATCGTCGCGCACAGCGGCGGCGACGACGTGCTCGCCGCGACGCTGGTCGGCGCGGCGGAACGCCACGCCGCCGCGCAAGCGACGCCGCTGCTCCCGATCCAGCGCTTCTGGCGCGACCCGATCGTCGCACAGCTTCGCGAACGCCTCGGCGCCCGCTACGACGACGCCGCGGCGCGCGCGCGCGCGACGAGTGAAGCCGAGCTGCTCGCCGCGCTCGACGACTACTTGCAGACGCTCGAACGCACCGGCGCGAGCGGCTGAGCGCTCAGGTTCCGGCGAACTTCGAGTTCGCGACGGCCTCGTTCACCGCGTACGGACCGTAGTCGATCGAGGCGTGAATCTTCGTCCCGGTGATGTCAAGGTCTGCCTCGGCGTGCTTCGGCAGCTCGTAACCGCCGGCGGGCTGCTCGGTGATCTGCATGTCGATCGTCGAGCCGTCGTTGGTCCACCACTGCGCGTGCAGCGGCGCCGCCGGATCGGTCCCTTCGACGTCCACCACCATGCGCGTCACGTCGCTCGCCGCTTTGGGAGTGCCTTCGAGGTGGTACGGACCGCGGTCGCCGTTCGCGCCGACGAGCCGCAGATCGTACTGCTGCGGCCAAGTCAGCGGCGTGCCGAGCTCGGCGAACAGCTTGCGGCCTTGGGGCGGAACCCGCTGCACGTCGAGCGCGATCCGGTCGGGCCGTTTGAAATACTGCATGCCGCCGAGCCCGAAGTGCCACATGATGACCTTGCGCACGTGCACGTCGATGTGGACCGGAACGGAGTACGACTGCAGCGCGGCGTCACGTCCCGTTACGCGCGTGAGAATCTCGGTCGCCGACGGCGTCATCGCCGTGGGAATCGTCGGTGCGGTGCCGAGCGCGGCGACGAGCATCGTCCCCGCGAGGGCGCGTCCCACCGTCCGTGCTGCATTCGCCTGCATGGTTCTGACCTCCGACTACCCAGCTCGCAACCGGCCCCGCGCCGGCCTCAGGCTCCGAGTATTCCCCATTCCCATGAAGCTATGATGAGGGCGTACACCGCGAATGCCGAGCGGTCAGCCGCTCGGCATTCGCTCGCTCGGCCGCCGACGTGACTACGCGGCGTCGCGCCAGATTGGGATGACCGAGCGCACTTCGCCGCGCTCCCGCAACGCGCCGGCCGCAGCTTCCAGGCGATCGAGCGGGACCGCCGCCGTCGTCACGACGGTGCTGTCCGCGAACCGCACCAGCACCGGCGCGCGCAGCGGTCGGGCGACGAGATCGGCGCCGTCGTGCGCCGGAACACACTCGCGCGCGCCGAGCGCCGCGAGCACGTCGGCGACGACGGCCGACGCCGTCGCGTCGCCGCCCGCGCCGAAGCCCGAAAACACGAGCGGCCCGCAGCCGCGCCCCAGCACGCGCACGACGTTCTCCGCGCCGCGCGGCCGCGCGAACGGATGATCGTCCGGCACGAACGCCGGCGTCACGCCCGCTTCGATCGCATCGCCCGCGCGCCGCGCCACCGCGACCAGCTTCAGCCGCAAGCCGCGCTCCGCGCCGGCGCGCACGTCCTCGCGCGAGATCCCGCCGATCCCGCGCCGCGCGAGCACCGCAGAAACCGACGGCCGCCGAAACGCGAGCCCGGCGAGAATCGCGAGCTTGTGCGCCGCATCGTGCCCATCGATGTCGCTGCGCGGATCGTGCTCGGCGAACCCGAGCCGCTGCGCTTCGGCGAGCGCTTCCGCGTAGTCCGCACCGCTCTCCATTGCGTCGAGGACGAAGTTGGTCGTCCCGTTCAGCACGCCGCCGATCTCGAGCACGTCTTCGTCGGCGAGCGCACCGGCGAGCGCGCGCACGATCGGAATCGCGCCGCCGACCGCGCCTTCGTAGCGCAGCGAGGCGCCCGTGCGCGCCGCGAACGCCGCCAGCCACGGCCCTTCGGTCGCGATGAGATCTTTGTTCGCCGTCACGACGTCCTTGCCGCGCGCGATCGCGCGCAGCACGAGCTCGCGCGCCAGCCCCAGCCCGCCGATGCAATCGACCACGACGCGCACCTGCGGATCGTCGACCACCTCGAACGGATCGCCGCCGAACTCGCTCCACGCGACGTCGCGCGGCTTGCGCGGATCGCGCACGGCGATCGCTTCGATCAGCCCCGGATGCGAGGCGATCAACCGCCGCGCGACGCCCGATCCGACGGTGCCGCATCCGAGCAGTCCGACGCGGCCGAGCGCGCGCGTCCTCGTCGCTGCGGTCACCGGAGACGGCATCGCATCGGACGAGCAGAGAACGCGCGGCAGGACTTGCACGGGAACCTCCATGTCGTTGAATCGCAAACGAAGTGTCAAGGGAATGAAAAAGGCCCTCGCCGTTCGGCGGGGGCCAGTCTTGCGATCGGTGCGTCTGCGCGTTACGCCGACGTGGATCGAGACCTGCCCTCGCCGAGGGAAGTCGTCGTCATCGTCGTCGTGGTCGTCACGCAGAGCCCGAACATTGTTCGACGACCCTATCACGGATCACCGAATCGCGCAAGAGGGCGGCCAAGCTTTCCGGGTGCGCGAGGAACCCGTCGTGACCGTGATCGCTCGGCAGATGGCGGTACGACGAGTCCCACCCCGCTTCGGCCCACCGTGCCGCGCAGCTCCACACGAACTGCGGCGAGTAGAGCTGATCGCCCTCGATGCCGACGAAGGTGAGCCGCGTTCGCCCCGCCGGCCGCTCGTGCCCGCGCAGGTCGAACAGGTCCATCGCGCGCGTCAGCACGAGATAGCTGTTGGCGTCGAAGCGCTTCACGAAGACGTCGCCTTGGTGCGCGAGATACCCCTCCACGTCGAAGCGGGCGTCGAGCGTGCGGGTCGGGTCGCCGCCGGCGCGGTCGGCGCGGTTCGCGTAGCGCCGCTCGAAGAGATCCTCGCTCTTGTACGTCAGCGTCGCGATCGCGCGCGCGAGCCGCAGCCCGTCGGCCGGCGGTTCGTCGTACCACCCACCCTTGAAGCGCGGGTCGAGCCGAATCGCCTCGCGGGCGACGCCGTTCTGCGCGATCCCCTGCGCGCGGAGGTGATCGAACGTCCCGACGACGATCGCGTGATCGACGAGCTCGTCGTGCGCGCGCGCCCACTGCAGCGCCTGCTGCCCGCCGAGCGATCCGCCGATCGCGATCGCGACGCGCTCGATCCCGAACGCCGCGCGCAGCGCGCTTCGCTGCGCCTCGACGATGTCCGCGACCGCGACGACGGGAAACCGCGGTCCCCACCGCCGCCCGTCCGGCGCAAGCGACGACGGCCCGGTCGACCCGTAACACCCGCCGAGCACGTTCACGCCGACGACGCACCACCGTTCGAGATCGAACAACCCGTCGCGCCCGACCAGCCCATCCCACCACTCGACGACCCGCGACGATCCCGTCAGCGCGTGCGCGACGAACACGACTTTCGCCCCGTCCGCCGCCGGCTCGGCCCCATACCGCGTCACCCGCTGGACGACACCGGGAACCGAAGCGCCGGAGACGAGCTCCAGCGCCCCGATCTCCACGTC
>JAFAKB010000086.1 GCA_019235885.1 Candidatus Eremiobacterota bacterium
CGATCGCGCAGGACGCGCGCCGGCGCGGCCACGACGAAGGCTTCACGCAGGGGCGCGAGACGGCGGACCGCGAGATGAACGATATGCTCGTGACGATGCGCGGCCTGTTGGAGATGGCGCGCGCCGAGCGGCACAAGCTGATCGAAGCGGCCGAGCCGGAGCTGGTGAAGCTCGCGCTCGGGATCGCGGAACGTGTCCTGCACCAGCAGATCGCGCTCGACCGCGGCGTCGTCGTCGAGATGGCGAAGGTCGCGATCGCGCGATTGATCGAGCGCGACACCGTCACCGTGCGCGTCAACCCGGCCGACCTCGAGCGCATCCGCGAGCACCGCGACGAGCTGATCGCGATGGGCGACATCAAGAACTTGCGCGTCGTCGAAGACCAGCGCGTCGACCGCGGCGGCGTCCTCGTCGACACGGAAGCCGGCACGATCGACGCGCGGATCGCGACCCAGGTCGAGGAAGCGCACAAGGTCCTGCACATCGAGGACGACGTGATCGTCGAGCCGGCGCCTTCGGAGATCGCGCTCGCCGGCGAACGGCCCGCGAGCAGGACCGCATAAGTGGCCGGCACGGCCACGCGCACGTTCGACGCGGCGCGCTATCTTGAAGAGCTTGCGGACGCCGATCTGGTGCGCACCAACGGCAAGGTCAGCCAGGTGATCGGCACCGTGATCGAGTCGAACGGGCCGCCGATGGCGATCGGCGAGACGGCGTCGATCACGTACCGCCGCACCGCGCAGCCCGTCCTCGCCGAAGCGGTCGGTTTCCGGGGCGCGAAAGTTTTGTTGATGCCGCTCGGCGAGCTGGGCGGGATCGCCGCCGGCTCGGGCGTGATCGCGCTCGGCAAGCCGTTGCAAGTCGGCCTCTCGAGCGCGCTGCTCGGGCGCGTCCTCGACGGGCTCGGCCGCCCGATCGACGGGCTCGGGCCGCTCGTCGACGCGCGGCGCGCCGAAGTCGGCGGAACGCCGCCCTCCGCGATGCACCGCCGCCGCGTCACCGAGCCGCTCGGCGTCGGGGTGCGCGGGATCGACGGTTTGCTCACCGTCGGCAAAGGCCAGCGCGTCGGCATTTTCGCCGGCTCCGGCGTCGGGAAGTCGACGGTGCTCGGAATGATCGCGCGCAACACCGCGGCCGACGTCAACGTGATCGCGCTGGTCGGCGAGCGCGGCAAAGAGGTGCGCGACTTCCTCGAGCGCGACCTCGGCGAAGCGGGCTTGAAGCGCTCGGTCGTGATCGTCGCGACCTCCGATCAACCGGCGCTGGTGCGCATCAAGGCGGCCTTCGTCGCGACCCGGATCGCCGAGTTCTTCCGCGACCAAGGCCTGGACGTGATGCTGATGATGGACAGCGTCACGCGCTTCGCAATGGCGCAGCGCGAGGTCGGCCTGGCGATCGGCGAGCCGACGACGACGCGCGGCTACACGCCGTCGGTGTTCGCGCTGCTGCCCAAGCTGCTCGAGCGCACCGGCACGTCGGAGCACGGGACGATCACCGCGCTCTACACGGTGCTGGTCGACGGCGACGACATGAACGAGCCGATCGCGGACGCCGTGCGCGCGATCCTCGACGGGCACATCGTCCTCTCCCGCAAGCTCGCCGCTGCGAACCACTATCCCGCGATCGACGTCCTGGCCTCGGTCAGCCGCGTGATGCCCGACGTCGCGCCGCCCTCGCACCTGGCCGGCGCCTCGACCGTGCGCGACATCCTCGCGACCTATCGCGACGCCGAAGACTTGATCAACATCGGTGCCTACGTGGCCGGCTCGAACCCGCGCGTCGACCACGCGCTCGCGCGCATCGACCAAGTCCGCGCGTTCCTGCGCCAAGGCATCTACGAGCGCGCCACCTACGACGACGCCCAGCGCGGCGTCATGGCCCTAGGATAATGTTGTTGAGCGCGCCCTCGGGGAACGTTCATACTTTCGCCCTCGCGAGCGCGCGTGAAGCGTGGGGGCCCCACGTGAAGCGTGGGGGGCGCGGAGCCTGGGGCGGAGCGCCGTCAAAATGAAGTTCCATTTCAGGCTCGATCCCGTGCTGGGGCATCGCGAGCGCATCGAGCAAGAGCGCGCGGGCGAGCACGCGCAGGCGCTGGCGGATCAGCTCGCGGCGCAGCGCGCGTACGACGAGATCGTCGAGAAGCGCGACGCGCTGCGCGAGCAGCTCGTGCGCGAGCACGCGCGGTTCGACGCCGAGACGCTGCGCACGACCTACGCACACCTCGACTACCTCGACCGCGCGATCGTCGCGGCCGGGCAGCGGGTCGACGCGTGCATCGCGCAGACCGAGCGCGCGCGGCAGCGGCTGGTGGACGCCGCCAAAGACCGCAAGGTCCTGGAGACGCTGAAGGAGCGCCGCCGCGAGGCGTTCGCGCTCGACGTCGCGCTGGCAGACCAGCGCGAGCTCGACGACCAGAACGCGCGCCTGTTCGAGCGCGCGAATCCCTTCGAAGGACTCTCGCCGTGATCGTCACCCGCCAACGCCGCCGCCGCCTGCACCTCGGCCGGTTCGCTTTCCCGCTGCTCGTCATCGCCGCGCTCGGGTTCGTGCTCTCGTTTCCGCCGACGCAGCGCGCGCTCGCGAACGGGCCGCTCAAACCGGCCTGGAGCGCCGGCGCGAACGCCGGGAGCGTGCTCGTTCGGCCGTTCACGTTCGCCGCGCAGCAGCAGACGATCAACGACCGCAACCGCCAGATCCAAAGCCTCGACAACCAGCTCGAAGCGCAGCGCAAGGCCAAAGCCGACGCCGACGCGCGCGCGCAGCAGCTTCAGCAGCAGCTCACCGCGCTCGCGAACCAGCCGCACGAAGCGCCGGCCGCCGCGCCGGTGCGCCGCCCGGCGGCGGCGAGCGCATTCGCGGGCGTCGCCGGCGCCGCGAGCACCGCGGGCGCGGGAGCGCAGGCCGCGAGCGACGAGGAGAGGCGGCTCGCCGCCACCTGGGCGGCGATGGAGCCCGAGAAGGCCGCCGCGATCGTGCAGCGATTGCCCGACGACGAGGTTTCGCGCGTCCTCGCGCAGATGGACGCCGATTCGGCCGGCGCGATCATGAACGCGCTCCCGACCGGGGTCGCCGCGCGGATCAGCCGGGCCGTCGCTCAGATCCCGCCCGCTGCGAACCGATAGTCCACTCAGGCGTCCGCCACGGACGTCCCATTCCATATCTCATCGAAAGGAGGTGACATTCTGAACCCCATCTCGATCCCCACCACCACCCCCGCATCGGCTGCAGGCACCGGGTCCGCAGGCGCGACGGCGACGCCGTCGGCCGCCGGCGACGGTGCGCTCTTCAAGGCGCAGCTCGGCTCGGTTGCCGCGCTGTTCGCCGGGAAGACTACCGCGGCCGCGACGCCGGACCAGGCGACGGCTTCCGCCGACGCGCTCGTCCGCGCCGTCAAGGCGCAGCTCGACCGGGGCACCTCGCCCAGCGACGTCGTCGCCGCGTTGGCGGGCTCGCTCGCGACCTCGGTCGCGGCCCAGCTCGGCATCTCGCTCGACGCCGCAAAGCAGCGCCTCACGGAGGCGTTCTCCCACGCGCTCGGGTCCCTCGGGACCGGACCGCCCCAGACGAACGCCGAGAGGGCAGCTTCCCTCGTAGCACGGTTCCGGCAGATAGCCGAGCTGGCGACGAGGGTGCTGAACGGAGACCCGGGGCAACCGATCCGATCGATCGCAGGAACCAGCTTGGACGCCGACTCGGCGAAAGCGAATCCAGCCCCCCAACCGGACCGCATCCTCCGCGAAGCGCTCAGCGCGCTCGCGGCGCCCGCGTCTCCCGCCCCCGCCGCGGCACCCGCATCGTCCGCCGCTCCCGCCGCAGGCGCGAGCGACGGCCGGATCGTCACGCTTCCGCCCGCCGTCCCGGCGGTCGGCACCGGCGGCGACACGCTGCTCGGCCGCATCCTGACCCGCGCGGTTCTGAGCGACCCCAGCCCGGCCGCTCCGGCGACCGCGGCTGCCGGCGCCGTTCCGCCCAAGGGCGAGGCCGCCAAGACCGCGGCGAACACCCCGCAAACCGCCCTGGCGGCGCCGTCCGCGACGACGGCGCTCGAAACGTTCCTCGGCGCGTTCGCGAGCGAGCTCGCGCGCACCGATACGAACGGCTCGATCCGCCGTAATCCCGATCCCGCGCCCGCCACGGCGGACGCCGGAACCGCCCCGCTCCCGGCGAGCTCGCCGGTCCAGCAGCAACCGCCGCTCCCGTTCTCGCTCGCGGTCGCGAGCGACGCCGCGCCGGCGCTCCCGACCCCGCCCGCGCCGCCGCTGCCGACCGCGCAGCACGTCGACGCGAACGCGGTCGTCGAGCAGATCCTGCGCGGGATGACGATCCGCACGACCGACGGCCAGTCGGAGGTGCGGCTGCGGCTCGTCCCCGAGTCCCTTGGCGACGTCAGCGTGAAGCTGATCGTCTCCGGCGGCTCGGTCGACGCCTCGCTCACGGCGCACACCGCCGACGCGCAGAGCGCGCTCGCCGGCGGCGCCAACCAGCTCGCGAAGACGCTCGCCGACGCCGGCCTGAAGCTGCAGAGCTTCACCGTCGGGCTCGCCGGCGGAAACTTCGCGGACGCTCGCGACCAGTCGCGCCAGCACGACGCGTGGACGCGCCCGAGCTCCCGCCGCATCGCCGGCGCGAGCGCGGTCGACGCCGACGCCTCGGACGACGCGCTGCTCGCCGTGCCGAGCTTCGGCCCGCCGATCTACGCGGCGAGCACGCTGCCCGGCGCGTTCAACTACCTCGTCTAGGAGAATCCCATGTCCACCACCGGATCGACGAGTGGTCTTCCGATCAACCAGTTGATCACCAACCCGCAGACAACCACGCCGCCGACGTCCACGCTGAACTCGCAGCTTGGGCAAGACGCGTTCCTCAAGCTGCTCACGACGCAGCTCCAAAACCAAGACCCGCTCAACCCGATGGATCAAACGCAGTCGATCGCGCAGCTTGCGCAGTTCTCGAGCCTGCAGGCGACCACCGAGCTGAAGGATGCGTTCGCCTCGTTTCAGTCGAACTTCTCCGTGATGCAGTCGGCCGGTCTCATCGGCAAGACGGTCTCGGCGCAGTCCACGGACGCGAGCGGGAACGTCACCACGGTGACCGGGACGGTCAAGACGGTCGCCGTCATCAACGGCTTGCCCGAGCTCACCCTCGCCGACAAGAGCGGAAAGCTCCTCACCGACGGCAACGGCTCGCCGCTGGAGATTCCGACGTCCGCGATCTTGACGATCGGAACGCCGCCGGCGGCCGACACCGGACCGCAGCTCTAACATGGCCGACCCGAAGATCGACGGCCTCAACATCCCGCCGGCGATCAATCCGGTTCAGCGCCCGCAGCGCGTTCCGGTGCAGATTCCGCCGGCCGGCACGGGCTCGTTCCGCGACGTTCTGCGCACCGCGCAGGCGCCCGCGGCCGCGCAGCCGCTCAAGTTCTCGGCTCACGCGCAGCAGCGCCTGGAGTCGCGCAACATCCGCCTGACCAACGACGACGTCGCGAAGATGAACGCGATGGCCGACAAGGCGGCGGCGAAGGGCGCGAAGCAGTCGCTCTTCATGATGCGCGACGTCGCGATGGTCGTGTCCATAACGAACCGGACCGTCATCACCGCCGTCGACCAGCAGTCGATGCGCGAGAACGTCTTCACCAACATCGATTCCGCTGCGGTCATAGAATGACCGCAGCTCAACGGCGCTCCGGCCCAGCCTCCGCGCCCCCCACTTCGTGGGGCCCCCAAACGTCGGAGCGCTCACGAAACCGGCACGGCGAGATTCCCCGAGGGCGCCCCGTAACAACACTAACGGTTCTGTCAGCAAATACCGAAACTATAATCACTCAGAGAGCGGACCACTTCGTGGGGCTCTCGTGCGGGGCGGATCGAACGACGCCTCGCTACTCGATGACACGAAAGGTCACCTAGGATGGCTTTCGACTCGTTGTTCATCGGTGTCACCGGCCTGGAATCGTACCAGAACCAGATCGACACCATCTCGAACAACATCGCCAACGTCGGGACGACCGGCTTCAAGGGCCAGGACGTCAACTTCCAAGACTTGATGTACCAGGCGCAGTCCTTCGCGACGGCGCCGACGCAGAGCACCGGCGGCGTCAACGGCGTCGACAACGGGCTCGGCGTGAAGATCGCCTCGATCGACACCGACTTCGCGCAAGGCGGGCTGAAGACGACCGGCGTCAACACGAACCTCGCCATGAACGGCGACGGCTTCTTCATCCTGCGCAAGCCGAACGGCAACAGTGCGCCGCTCTATACGCGGAACGGCGACTTCTCGCTCAACTCCAGCGGCTTGCTCTACGACGGCTCGAACGGGATGGCCGTGCAGGGCTACATGGCCGACAAGAACGGGAACATCACGCAGACCGGAACGCCGGGCGACATGACGATCCCGCTCGGGCTCACCTCGCAGGCCGTCGGCACGGGTTTGAACGGGAAGCTGAAGTTCGGCGCCGCGGGCGATCAGGTCTTCGACGTCTCGATGGGCGGCACGCTCGACCAGACGCAGTGGATCAAAGAGGCGCAAGGCCTCCAGCAGGCTCCGCCGACGCCGGGAACCGGCCAGCCGTACACGATCTCGACGACCGTCTACGACTCGCTCGGTAACGGACACCTCGCGCAGATCACCTACACGCCGGATGCGGCAGGTGCGAGCGCCGGTCCGCCGGCGGTGAACGGCCTGCCGAACCAGGTCGCGGACTCCAGCGGGACGCTGCACACCGTCGCGTCGCGCTGGAAGGTCAGCGTCTCGTTCGCCGACGGCACGACGTTCGACGCGATCCAGACGCCCGGTTCGATCAACGGCGCGGGCGTCGTAACACCCGCGGTGACGACGGCCGCGCCGGTTTCGAACGGCACCGTCGGTTTCGCCTACTTCGACCAGAACGGGCAGTACGTCAACACCTCGTCGATCGAAGGGGCGGCCCCGGGCCAGAACATCACCGGGGCGGCGAACGTGCACGTCAACAACGGCGCGCCCGCGCTCGCGAACGGCAACCAGCTCAACATTCGCGGCTGGGGCACCGGGAACACCAACAACTCGGTGGCGCCGACCGCGGGCGGACCCGCTCCGCAGACGGGCCCGATCGGGCTGGACTTCCACCAGACGACCTCGCTGTCGGGAACCCCGAGCGCGAACGTCATCGCGCAGAACGGGTTCGCGGCTGGGATCCTTTCGAACATCACGATCGGTCAGGACGGCTCGATCAGCGGCGCGTTCTCGAACGGGCAGACGGCGGTTCTGGGCCGCGTCGCGGTCGCGACGTTCCAGAACGAGCAGGGGCTCTCGCGCGTCGGCGGCTCCGACTTCGCCGCGACGGCGAACTCCGGGCTCGCGCAGGTCGGCACGGCGGGCGTCGGCCGGTTCGGCACGATGGTCTCGGGTTCGCTCGAGCAGTCGAACGTCTCGATCGCGGACGAGTTCACCAAGATGATCGCGGCGCAGAACGCGTATCAGGCGAACTCGAAGAGCATCACGACGGCCTCCGAGGACATGCAGACCGTCATCCAGCTGATCCGATAAAACGTATCGCACCACGGAGGGCGCGAGGGACGGGAAGGGGACCGCACGGAGGCGGTCCTCTCTTCTTTTTCGCCCCTCGGCGCCTCGCGCTGTACCTTCGCTTTCCGCTCTGGCATGATGGGAGCGAGATGATCGCCCTACGACGGCTCAACAACGAGCCTATCATGGTGAACCCCGACTTGATCGAGTCGCTGGAGTCGCATCCGGACACGGTCCTGACGCTGACCTCGGGGAACAAGCTGCTGGTCCGCGAGACCATGGACGAGGTGCGCGAGAAGATCATCGAGTTCAAGCGGCGGGTCTACGGTCCCGAGGGGCAAGCGACCGCCCCGTAGCGGGGTGCGAAACCGGGCACGGGCGGCTCAAATGCGGCGTCGGCGAGGCCGATAGTCTCCTACAGAGCACCCTCGCGCCCCGGTCCCCGTTCGGAAAGGCCGCACCTTGGATTTCGCGACCATCATCGGCCTCGCGATCGCCGTCGCCGCACTCGCCCTGTCGGCGTGGATCGGCGGCGTCGACGTGCGGATCATCTTCGCCCGCTACGAGGCCTTCTTGCTGGTGTTCCTGGGGACGATCGGCGCGACGATGGTCTCGTTCCCGCTGCGCACCTTCGTGCGCGGGGTCGGTCAGGGGCTGCGCACGGCGTTCACCGAGCCGGTCTACCACGAGCGCGAGGTGATCGCGACGCTCGTCTCGTTCGCCGAGAAGGCGCGCCGCGAAGGCCTGCTCGCGCTCGAGAACGAGGCGGCGGCGCTCGAGGACGACTTCATGCGCAAGGGGATCCAGCTCGTCATCGACGGCCGCGACACCGACATCATCCGCAAGATCCTCGAGACCGAGATCGACTTCGTCCAGCAGCGCAATGCCAAGGCCGAAGCGGTCTTCATGACGATGGGCGGGTTCTCGCCGACGCTGGGAATCATCGGCACCGTGCTCGGGCTGATCGCAATGCTCAAGGCGCTCGGGGCGCTGACCGGCTCCGCCAACATCGCGGGCCAGCTCGGCGTCGCGACCGCGCAGGCATTCGTCGCGACGTTCTTCGGTATCGCGCTGGCGAACTTGCTGTGGATCCCGCTCGCCTCGAAGATCAAGGAGCGCGCCGGCGAGCAGCTGTTGATGCGCGAGATCATGGTCGAGGGGATCCTCTCGATCCAGGCCGGCGACAACCCGCGCCTGCTGGAGGAGAAGCTGCACGCGTTCCTCGATCCCGAGGAACGCGAGACGGAGATCGAAGCCGGCGGCGCGGTCCCCGAGCCCGAGTTCGCGGGAGCATAAGTGGCCGTTTCCGGCGGCGAGTCGCGGACGCGCGTGCGGCGCGCGAAGACCGAGGCGCTCGAGAGCGCCGGGATGATGCGCTGGCTGCTCACGTACGCCGACATGATCACGCTGCTGCTGGCGCTGTTCATCATCCTCTTCGCGATCTCGAACATCTCGGCGGTGAAGTTCAACAGGCTCGCGCGGGCGATCTCCGGCGGGTTTTCGAGCACCGACGCGATCAACAACCCGCCGAACGGCGGGACGACCGGCGCGCAGCGCGGCCGCACCGACGAGGCGAACATGGCCTCGGTCAAGGCCCAGCTCGACAAGTACATCGCGCAGCAGAACCTCAAGTCCAAAGTGCAGACGCGCATCGGCAAGCAGGGGCTGGTGATCACGCTGCTGAGCGACAAGACGTACTACGACTCCGGCTCGGCCGAGCTGCGCCCGGAGACGAAACGCCTGCTCGACGTCGTCGCCGGCCAGCTGCGGAACGTGCGCAACGAAGTCCGCGTCGAAGGTTCGACCGACAACGTGCCGATCGCGACCGCGCAGTACCCGACCAACTGGGAGCTCTCGGCGGCGCGCGCGACCGGCGTGACGCGCTATCTGGTCGAGCACGAGCGGATCGACCCGACCCGCATCTCGTTCGCCGGCTTCGGCCAGTTCCGCCCGAAGTTCGCGAACGACTCCGACGCGCACCGCCAGCAAAACCGCCGCGTCGACATCGTGATTCTCAACGGCCCCACGACACAAGGCGCAACCGATGAAAGCGAAATCAACAATGCTCGCAGCACGCGTGATGGTGATGGACCGAGCGCAGCAGCATCAAGCCCTGACCGCAACGCTGTTGCGAGGTCGGACCGGGGGCCCCACGCAACGCGTGGGGGGCGCGCAGCCCGGGGCGGAGCGCCTTTAGAATGAGCATGCTGTCGCAAGAAGAGATCGACGCGCTCGTCAACCAGCTTGCCGCACCGGACCTCGCGGCCGCGGTGCCGGAAGTCCGCAAGATCAAGCCGTTCGACTTCCGCTTCAACAAGCGGCTCGACAAGTTCAGCACCAACCAGCTGCAGACGCTGCGCACGCTGCACGACAACTTCACCCGGCTGCTGAACAACTCGCTTTCCGTGTACCTGCGCACGCGCGTCGAAGCCACCAACGTCTCGATCGAACAGGTCAGCTACGGCGACTTCATCTCCTCGATCGGGATTCCGTCGATCCTGTCGATCTTCTCGATGGACCCGCTGCCGGGCTCGGGGATCATCCAGGTCGACTTGAACCTGGTCTTCTCGATCATCGACCGGCTCCTCGGCGGCCCAGGCTGGTACCCGAACAAGCTGCGCGACCTCACCGACATCGAGCGCACGCTGATGCAGCGCTTCATGGCGAGGATGCTCAACAGCTACCGTGAGTCGTGGAACTACCTGCTCACGCTCTCGCTGAAGATCGAGGCGCTCGACTCGAACCCGCAGTTCATCCCGCGCATCATCCCGCTCGACCAGATCGTCGCGCTCGTGACCTGCGAGCTGAAGGTCGGCGACATGGCGGGCGTGATGAACTTCTGCCTGCCGTACCAGGTGCTGAACCAGGTCGGCGCGCAGCTTTCCGACTTCCAGTGGTCCCCGAGCGTCGCCGCCGGCCGCGGGATGACCGAGCACGACATCGCGCAGCTCGCGCGCAACGTCGAGCGCGCGCCGGTCGACGTCACCGTCGAGCTCGGCAAGACCGTCGTCTCGCTGCGCGACCTGATCGCGCTCCAGCCGGGCGACCTGCTCATGTTTGACAAGCCGGTCGGGGAGCCGCTCGCCGCGACGGTGAACGAGCGCGAGAAGTTCAAGGTGTTCCCCGGCGTGAACCGCGACCGGCTCGCGGTCCGGGTCAGCCAGGTCGTCGAGAGCGAGGAGTAAGGGTGCCCGACAGTCTCAAGCCACTCGCCGATGCGATGTTCGGCTCCGCGGCCAGCGTCCTGGGCGCGCTCGCCGGCCGCACCGTCACCGCGGGCAAGTCCTCCCGCACCGAGCACGACGGCTCGATCCGCATCGATCCCGAAGCCGTCGCGACGGTCACCCGCATCCCGTCGGCCGATCTGGCCTTCGTCTGCCGCTACCCGAAGCGCGATCTCGCCCACGTCGTGGAGCTGATGCTCGGCAGCCCGGGCGACGGCGGCGAGCTGGACGCGATGCAGCTCTCGATCGTCCACGAGACCGTCGCGCAGATCTCCAGCGCGATGGGCGAGCAGCTCGCCGGCGCGACGCGCCATTCCGCCCAAGGGATCGACTCGATCGTCGCCACCGAAGCGAGCGCGTTTCCGGCGCCGCCGTTCGTGACGTTCAGCGCCGCGCTCGACCTGGGCGACGGCTTCAAGACGACGCTGACGCTCGACTTCGACGTCCTCGCGCAGCACCGGCTCGCACCCGAGGCGGCGAAGTCCGCCCAACCGCCGCCGGTGTTCGCCGCCGCGAAGCAGCCCGCGCGCGGGCGGGTCGAAGAAGGCCAGCCGGTCGCGTTCACCCCGATGGCGCCCACCCCGGTCCGCACTGCGGCGCCCGGCCAGGCGAACCTCGACTTGGTGCACGACGTCCCGCTGGAGATCTCCGCGGTGCTCGGGCAGACGGAGCTCTCGCTGCGCGAGGTCGTCTCGATGCAGACCGGGAGCGTCTTCGAGCTCGACAAGCTTTCGACCGAGCCGATCGACCTGTACGTGAACAAGATCCTGATCGCGCGCGGCGAGGTCGTCGTCGTCGACGACAAGTTCGCGGTGAAGATCAGCGAGCTCAACCCCGTCGTCGACAGGATCTAGTGGGTTCGGCGGTGCCGAACCCACTAGGTATGTTGAGATGACCGCCGATGTCGTCCTGCGGGCGATCTGGGCCTTTGCGGTCGTCGCCCTGCTGCTGGTCGGGCTGACCTACGTGGTCCGCTCGCTGAACCGCGGCCGGCTGGTCGCCGCGACGGGCCGCCGGCTGGTGACCGTCGTCGAGTCGACCGTGCTGGCGCAGAACGTCTCCGTTCACGTCGTCAAGGTCGGCGACCGATACTATCTGGTAGGCGGAGGATCCGCCGGAGTAACCCACATCGCCGACGTCCCCCCGGACGTGGTCGACCCCTACATCGAGACGCAACGGAAGGCGCTCGGGGAGCAACGCGACGCGGTGCTCCGCCTGCTGCAGAGATTCCGAAGATAACGTGAACCGCCGTCTCCTGATCGTCCTGGGCGCGCTGGCCGGAGGTTTGGCCCTCGTGCTCTTTGCGGTGCCCGCGCTCGCGCAGGGCGTCCCGGGCCCGTCGAGTCCGACGCTCCCGATCCCGCGCGTGAACATCGGCGTGACGCCCTCGACCAAGCCCTCCGACGTCGCGCTCTCGCTGCAGATCCTGCTGCTGCTGACCGTCGTCACGCTGGCGCCGACGCTGCTCGTGCTGCTGACCTCGTTCACCCGCATCGTGGTCGTCCTCTCGTTCGTCCGCACGGCGCTGGGGACGCAGCAGGTTCCGCCGACGCAGGTGCTGGTCGGGCTCTCGCTACTGCTGACGTTCTTCGTGATGAACCCGGTGATCCAGGACATCAACAAGAACGCGCTGCAGCCGTACCTCGGCAACAAGATCTCGCAAAAAGTCGCGATCGACCGGGCCGCCAAGCCGCTGCGCGCGTTCATGTTCAAGCAAACGCGCGAGAAGGACATCGCCCTGTTCTACTCGCTGACGAAGGAGCCGCGTCCGGCGAACCAGGACGACGTCCCGACCTACCTGCTCGTCCCCGCGTTCGTGATCAGCGAGCTGAAGACGGCGTTCCAGATCGGCTTCGCGATCTACATCCCGTTCATCGTGATCGACATGGTCGTCGCCTCGGTGCTGCTCTCGATGGGGATGATGATGATCCCCCCGGTGATCATCTCGCTCCCGTTCAAGATCTTGATCTTCCTGCTGGTCGACGGCTGGAACCTCACCGTCGCCGCATTGTTCGCGAGCTTCAATCGATGAGGCGCTCCGCCCCCGGCTGCGCGCCCCCCACGCTCCGCGTGGGGCCCCCCGTCCGAGCTCGCAATGACATGCTGCTTTGTGGGCGATCGTTCTACGCTCGCTCCATCACCATGGTGCCCGCGTGACGTACGCGGCGGCATTGTCGCTCGGGCGCGAGGCGATCTTCATCGCCTTGCTGGTCTGCGCGCCGGCGCTGCTGCTCGGGCTCGCGACCGGGCTGATCGTCTCGGTCTTTCAGGCCGTGACGCAGATCCAAGAGCCGACGCTCGCCTTCATCCCGAAGATCGTCGTGGTCGCGCTGGCGATCCTGCTCTTCGGCCCGTTCATGCTGGCGCTCCTCACCGACTTCACGACCCGAGTCTTCACCGGCATACCCGCCTTCATTCGATGACCGGCGCCTGGAACGTCTTTGGGCTGACGACCGGGCAGTTCGAGACGGGGCTGCTGGTGCTGGTGCGCGTTTCGGCGATGCTGATGCTGGTGCCGATCTTCTCACAGACGCAGGTGCCGCAGCTCGTGCGCTTCGGCCTGGGGCTGCTGCTGGCGCTGGTGATCGTGCGCGTCGTCCCGCCGATGGCGCCGCTCGGGGGGCTCGGCGCGCTGACGGTCGCGATCCTCGCGCAAGTGTTCATCGGGCTCGTCTTCGGCTTCGTCGCGTTTCTGCTGTTCACCGGGATCCAGTTCGCCGGCGAGATCATCGACGTGCAGATCGGCTTCGCGGTGGTGAACATCGTCAACCCGCTCACCTCGCAGAACGTCACCGTGATCGGCGAGTTCCAGCTCGCGCTCGCGACGCTGCTCTACCTCGCCGCGGACGCGCACCACGCGCTGATCGCCGGAATGGCCGGCTCGTTCAACTTGGTCCCGCTGCCGTTCGTCGCCGCGCCCGAGCTGGTCGCCGGGGACGTGATGCGCTTCTTCGCGCAGGCGCTGTTCATCGTCTTCCAGATCGCCGCGCCGGTCGCGATCGCGCTGTTTCTGGTGAACGTGATGCTCGGGCTGATGGCGCGCGTCGCGCCGCAGATGAACGTCTTCGTCGTCGGCTTCCCGATCCAGATCACGGTCGGGCTCATCATGCTGATCGTCGCGCTCCCGCTGCTCGGCGCGGTCTTCCCCGCGCTGGTCGACACCTCGCAGCGCCAGCTGGACACCGTCCTGCGCGCGATGGCGCCCGCCACCTCACCGCAGCCGAGCCCGACGCCGTAAGATGGCCCGCCCCGACGCCACCGAAAAGGCTACCCCCAAACGAAGGCGCGAGGCCCGCGAGCGCGGGCAGGTCGCGCGTTCCCAGGACATCGGCGGCTCGGCGATCTTCTTGGCGATCGTCATCGCGCTGCACGCGGGCTTCATGGCCGCGCTCGGCGCCGGCGCGCAAGCGTTTCAAGTCGCGCTGACCCACGCCGGCGCGCACGACGAGCTGACGATCAGCTCCGTCGGCGGGCTGTTCGCCGGCGCGATGCTGCCGTACGCGCCGCTGCTCGCGATGGCGTTCGGTGCGGCGGTCGTCCTGGCTGTGGTCGCCAACGTGCTGCAGTTCGGGTTGTTGTTCTCACCCGCGCTGCTCGCGCCGAACTTCGGCAAGCTCAACCCGCTGGCGGGGTTCAAGCGAATTTTCTTCTCGCCGCAGACGCTGGTGCAGTTCGCCAAGCAGCTCCTGAAGCTGACGATCGTCATCATCATCTGCTGGCTGGGCGTGAAGGACAACTTCACGCTGCTCTACGCGCTGGCGCACGCCTCGCCGCACGACATCATCGTGACGATCGAAGGAATCGTCTTCGGAATCGGGTTGAAGGTCGGCATCTTGCTGCTGCTGCTCGGGATCGCGGACTACGTCTGGGAGCGGCGCCGCCTCGAGCAGTCGCTGAAGATGACGAAAACCGAAGTGCGCGACGAACACCGCCAGCAAGAAGGGAACCCCGAAGCGAAGCAGGCGCTGCGCCAGCGACAGCGCGCGATGGCGCGCAAGCGCATGATGGCCGCCGTCCCGAAGGCGACGGTGGTCGTGACGAACCCGACCCACTACGCCGTCGCGCTGCTGTGGGACGAGATCAAGATGGACGCGCCGCTCTTGGTCGCCAAAGGCACGGACCTCATCGCCAAGCGCATCCGCGAGCTGGCCGCCGAGCACGACGTCCCGATCCTGGAGAACCCGCCGCTCGCGCGCACGCTCTACGCGAAGGTCGAGCTCGATTCGCCCGTCCCGCCCGACATGTACGCCGCGGTCGCCCAAATAATCGCCTTCGTCTACAAGCTGAAAAACCGCACGATCGCCTGAGCGCTTGCTCGGCTAGGCGCGGCCGAAGCACCCGCAGAACGTGCGGCGCGATGCTTTCGATCGGTGTGGGGACCGACGGCGAGACCGCGTGGGCTCGCTCGCTCGCCGAGCCGCATGCGGTGTGGGACGCCCAGATCGGCACGCCGGCGTTCCCGGCGACCGTGCGCGGCCGTCTCGCCGCAGGCTTCGCGACGCCGCACGTCGTGCCGAAGTTTCCGGTGCGCCACGACGACGCGTTCTTCTGCATCGGTTCGTGCTTCGCGCGGGTCATCGAGCGGCAGCTGCGCTACCGCAACCTGAACGTGCTCAGTATGCGCTATCACGGCGAGCTCACCGAGGCGCAGCTCGGGCCGAACGGCGCGAACAAGTTCACCACTGCCTCGATGCTGAACGAGCTGAAGTGGTCGCTGGCCGGCGAGCCGTTCCCCGACGAGGCGCTCGTCCCCGACGGCGACGGCTACCGCGATCTGCAGTTGGCCGAAGCGGTCTTTGCCGTCTCGCCCGCGCGTGCGCGCGAACGCCGCGCCGAGCTGCTCGAGTACTTCGGCCGGTTGAAGGACGCCGACGTGGTCGTGATCACGCTCGGGCTGGTCGAGGTCTGGTACGACCACCTCGCGCAGCTCTACCTCAACGTCACGCCGCCGCTCGAGACGGCGCGCCGGTTTCCGGGGCGCTTCAGCGTGCACACCAGCGACTACGCGGAGAACCGCGCGCGGCTCGCGGAGATCGTCGACCTGCTCACTACGCACGGGCGACCCGGCGCGCGCATCGTCGTGACGGTCTCGCCGGTCCCGCTGCAGCGCACCTTCGGCGACGTCGACGTGCTCAGCGCCAACGTATACGCGAAGTCGACGCTGCGCGCGGTCGCCGGCGACCTCGCCCGCGAGCGCGCGAACGTGCAATACTTCCCCAGCTACGAGCTGGTCACGGTGACCGACCGCAACCGCGCGTTCGCTCCCGACCAGGCGCACGTCACCGAGGAAGCCAGCGAAGAGATCGTCCGCGCGTTCGCGAAGACGTTCGGCCTCGCCGAAGAGCGCCCGCATCCCGAGTTTCGCGAGAAAGAGTACCTGTGGGCGAATCCGGACGTGCCTATCGCGGTCACCGAAGGCGGCTCGCCAGCGGGTACGACCACTGGATCGCCTTCGGCCGCGCCGAAGGCCGGCGGTTGCGCCCTTAGCATGAAGCAAACGACAAGCGCCGCCGGCGTGCAGCCGGGCGACGTCTTCAACCTCGGCGAAAGCTCGTTCAACGTCGTGCAGGGTGTGACCGAGCAGCTCGTCCAGGCGACGTGGTTCCGCGGCCAACACTGCAACTTCAACCCGACCAAGGCCGACCTGCTTGAGCCTGGCGCGCTGGAGCGCCACGTCACGCAAGGCTGGCTGCCGGAGACGCCGTTCATCACGCGCGCGCACGGGATCACCGCGTTCGGGAGCTGCTTCGCCGAGAACATCACCCGGCATCTCGGCGACCGCGCGTACCGCGTCCTCACCGACCAGCGCCACGCCGACGTGAACGGCTCGTACGTGATCCGCTGCGCGGAGGGAATCGTCAACACCTTCGCGGTGCGCCAGCAGTTCGAATGGGCGCTGAACGGCGCGCATTTCAACGAAGAGCTGTGGTTCGACTCGAAGGGCGTGCTGGCGCCGTACAACGAGCGGGTCCGGCACGAGACGGCCGGGATCTTCACGCAGACCGACGTCTTCATCATCACGGCCGGCCTGGCCGAAGTCTGGTACAGTACGCTCACCGGCGAGGTCTTCTGGCGGGCCGTCCCGGCCGACCAGTTCGATCCCGCTCGACACGGCTTTCGCCTCAGCTCGGTGGCCGAGAATCTCGAGAACCTCACCGCGATTCGAGCGCTGATCCGCGCGCACCGCCCCGAGGCGGCAATCGTCTTCACGCTCTCGCCGATCCCGCTGCACGCGACGTTCCGGCCGATCTCGTGCATCACCGCGAACGCCGTCTCGAAGGCGACGCTGCGCGTCGCGCTCGACGAGCTGATGCGCGCCCACGGCGACGACCAACGGCTGTTCTATTTTCCAGCCTACGAGATCGTGCGCGACGCGTTCGCGGATCCGTTCGTCGACGACAACCGCCACGTCAAGCCGCACATCTTGGACGCGGTCGCGCAAACATTCGAGCGGGCGTACTGCCTCGCCGAACCCGCGCTCGAGCCGACGCCGTGAGCGGCGTTCGCTACGTGAACTTCGCGCGCTTCGCCGAGCGCTACGGCGACGAGCTGCACGCGGCGTTCGCGCGCGTGCTCGCGTCCGGCACATACGTCGGCGGCCCCGAAGTGGCGGAGTTCGAGCGCGCGTTCGCCGCGCAGTGCGGAACGGCGTACGCGGTCGGCGTCGCGAGCGGCCTCGACGCGCTGATGCTGACGCTGCGCGCCTGGGAGATCGGACCCGGCGACGAGGTGATCGTCCCGGCGAACACCGCCGTGCAGACCGCGCTCGCGGTGACGCATGCGGGCGCGCGCGTCGTCCTCGCCGACGTCGAGCCGGAGACGGGATTGCTCGATCTCTCCGCCGCCGAAGCTGCGATCACGCCGCGCACGCGAGCCATCGTGCCGGTCCACCTCTACGGCCATCCCGTGGACATGGAACCGCTGAACGCGCTCGCCGCGCGCGCCGGCATCCGCGTCCTCGAAGACGCGGCGCACGCGCACGGCGCGCGCTACCGCGGCCGCCCGTGCGGCAGCTTGGCCGACGCAGCCGCGTTCAGCTTCTATCCCACCAAGAACCTGGGCGCGCTGGGCGACGCCGGCTGCGTCACGACGAACGACGACGCACTCGGGGCGCAGTTGCGCCTGCTGCGCACGTGCGGCCTGACGACGAACTACGTCCACGAAGTGCAAGGCTTCACCAGCCGGCTCGACCCGCTGCAAGCCGCCGTGCTGCGCTGGAAACTCACGCACCTCGAGTCATGGAACACACGCCGCCGCGAGCTCGCGCGCCTTTACTGCGACGAGCTCGCAAACCTACCCGAATTGACGCTGCCGGTCGTGCGCCCCTGGGCGGCCCCGGTGTGGCACGCCTTCCCAGTCCTCGTGAAAGACGGCCTGCGCGACGCGCTGCAAGCCGCACTGACGGACGCCGGAATCGAAACGAACGTGCACTACCGGCTGCCCGTTCATCTGCAGCCGGCCTATGCCGATGCCGGCTGGCACGCCGGCGAGTTCCCGGTAAGCGAAGAGCGTGCGCGCTCGCTGCTCAGCCTCCCGCTCGATCCCTTCCACACCGGCGAAGAGATCGAGCAAGTGATCGCCGCAGTCCGCAGCGCGCTAGCTACCCGCGTTTGTGCGACTGCACGGTGATCGGGATCGTTGCCGGCGACGAGTCGCAGAGGAGGACGACGGTCGCGAGGATGCCGGAGGAGTAGTTCAGCGCCGTGTACGTCAGCCCGGAGGCGTATGTCGTATTCGGCTGCGAGCCCGCCAGCAGCGATATCCCGACCGGTCCGCCGTTCGGATCCGAGCACGTGACGCTAAAGGTTTGGATGCCCGGCGACGACGCCGGCGTGTCGAACGAGGTCGGCGGCGCGATCGTCACGGTGGTACTAGGTGTCGCGGCAATCGTCACCGGCCCGTTGTCGTACGCGCCCGGGGTCAGGATCTGGAGCGGCGTCGAATCCTGAATCTCGTAGTTGAACTGCACCGTCTGACCGTTCGCCGCTTCGTCGGGGCCGGAGAGGAAGGCATTCGATGCGACGCCGAACATCACGAGCGACGCGCTCACGGTGTCGTGCGGGTGCACCTTCACGTCGACTTGGCCTTCGGAGGAGATCACTCCGACAAACACCGGCGCGAGGCCGCCCACCGACGTTTGCGATGCCGGATACGCGACCAAACCAAACGTGTGCGGACCAGGCTTCGCGTCGATCTCGAGCTGACAGGTTTCGGTGGTGGCATTGTTCGTGCACGAGCCGGGGTTCACGGTATCTAGACCGTGCTTGTCCGGGTTCGCGTACACCGTCGTGAACTGCGGGGACCCCGCGAGGTTCACGTTGGCGACGTAGATCAGCGTCGAGCCGTCGTAGACCGCCAGTGACTGGAGCCCCGGCGTGATGAAACGCGGCCGCCGCGGTGCGGAGGCCGGTGCGCGCCGTTTGTCGGACGCCGCGACGCTCACCGCTCCGAACGCTGCCGAGAGCGTGACCCTGCCGCTGTCCGAACTCGATTGCTGTGTGTCGACCGGCGGTGCGCCGGCACTGCCGCCTCCACCGCCGCAGGCGGAAACCAGAATCGCTGAAGCGCTGAGTACGGCGACCGTCGTGAGTCTCTTCATTTGTTTGCCCACCATCAAAAGGCCGGTCACATGGGGTTGCAGGAGACGTTGAGCGTCGCCAAGGCGCCGCCGCCCCAGTAGTTCGCCGACGAGTACGTTAGCGTCGAGGCGTAGATCGTGTTCGGCATGCTGTTGGCGCTCACCGTGACGTTCGCGGAACCGCCTGCGGCGTTCGTGCAGGTCACGGTCAACGTCTGATCGCCCGGCGAGCTCGGCGGCGTGCTATTCGCGGTCTGATCGATCGTCAGGACGCCGGGGTTGTCGACGGCCCACGTCACCGGCCCGTTGTCGTAGTTGCCGGGCGTGAGTATCTGGGCCGCTGCGGAGTCCAAGATCTGGTACCCGAAGGCCGTCGGCGTGTTGTACGCGAGCGTGACCGAGCCGGGACCGTTGATCACGCCGCCCGACGCCACGCCGAGCATCGTCAGCGTCGCGCCCGGATTCGGGCCGCCGTTGAGCACCAGGGAGAGCTCACCTTCGGAGGAGATGACGCCGGTGAAGCCGATCGGCGGACACACGTCGACGTTGCACGGCGGCGGCGTATTGCTTTGCTGCGTCGGGTACGCGACGAGGTCAAAGACGTGCGGCCCGGGCGTCGACGTCAGCGTGACCGTGCACGTTTCGGTCGTCGTGTTGTTGGTGCACGAACCGGGAGCCACGGTCGTTACCGCGCCGGGAGCCGCGTAGACCGTCGTGAACTGAGGATTCGCGCCGAGGCTGACGTTCGCGACATAGATGAGGAGGCTGCTGTCGTAGAGCGCAACCGATTGCAGCCCCGGCGAGACGAACTTCGGCACGCGCTTGTGACTACTTCGCTTGCGGATCGGGATGGCGAGCGACATCTGCATCGTCGCCGTCCGGGCCGGCGCGCGCGGCGCCGACGGGGCAGGGGCAGGGCCGCTCGTTCCGCCGCCGCCGCATGCTGCGAGCGACAGCGCTGTGAGACTGATCGAAAGGAATCGCAGTCCGCGCATAACGCTTCCCACCTTTAACCTACCGGTTGGTTGGCTGGTAGTCCGTTCGGACCGCTTCCGGCACGCGCCCGCTGGGCCCTCCTAGCTCATCGACCGAACGGCCGTTTCTTTACGACCTCATTACCGGCCTCACGGCGGTGCCCGGTTCGGCCGATGATTATAGCAACGTGGAGACCGTGACCTAGTGGCAGCGGCCGCTCCGGCGCGTCCGGGTTTACTCGACCGCCTCGCTTCGACGTCCCATGCGTGGGTCGCCGCGGCGTCGGTCGTGCTCGTCGTGCTGATGATCGTCCCGGTGCCGCCGTGGGTCCTCGACCTGCTGCTCTCGACGAACATCACGCTGGCGCTGGTGATCCTGCTGGTCACCCTCTACACCGAGAACGCGCTCGCGTTCAGCGTCTTCCCGACGCTGCTGCTGATCGTCACGCTGTTCCGGCTCTCGCTCAACATCACCGGCACGCGCTCGATCCTGCTCCACGGCTACGCCGGGCAGGTGATCGAAGCGTTCGGCAACGTCGTGGTCGGCGGGAACTACGCCGTCGGGCTGGTGATCTTCGCGATCCTGATCGTCATCCAGTTCGTCGTGATCACCAACGGCGCCGGGCGCGTCGCCGAGGTCGCGGCGCGGTTCACGCTCGACGCGATGCCGGGCAAACAGCTCGCCGTCGACGCCGACCTCAATGCGGGCCTGATCACCGAAGCGGAAGCGCGCCAGCGCCGCAAGGACATCCAGCGCGCCGCCGACTTCTACGGCGCGATGGACGGCGCCTCGAAGTTCGTCCGCGGCGACGCGATCGCGGCGGTGATCATCGTATTCGTGAACATCATCGGCGGCTTCTTCATCGGCATCTTCCAGCAGGGGATGTCGATCGTCGAAGCGCTGCAGCGCTTCACGCTGCTGACGATCGGCGAAGGGATCGTCACCCAGATCCCCGCGCTGCTGATCTCCACCGCGACCGGCATCATCGTCACCCGCGCCGCTTCGGAAGGCTCCTTCGGCCACGACCTCTCGCGCCAGCTCGTGCAAGAGCCGCGCGCGCTGCTGATCGCCGGCGCGCTGCTGATCCTGTTCGGGTTCTTCGGCCTCCCGCCGCTGTTCATGTTCGTCATGGCCGCGATCGTGCTCGCGCTGTGGCTGCGCGGCCGCAGCGCCGCCAAGGCCGCCGCGATGAAGGCCGGCCCCGCCGGTCTGCGCGGCGGCGCTTCCGGTGCGACCGGCATCCCCGGCTCGAACGTGCCGGCCGTGAAGCCGGCCGAATCGGTCGTCCCGCTGCTCTCGTACGACCCGATGGAATTGGAGATCGGCTTCGGCCTGATCCCGCTGGTCGACGTCTCGCAGGGCGGCGATCTGCTCGAGCGCATCACGATGATTCGCCGCCACGCGGCGCGCGAGCTCGGCATCGTCGTCCCGCCGATCCGCGTGCGCGACAACTTGCAGCTCAAGCCGTCGACGTACGTGGTGAAGATCTACGGGCTCGAGGTGACGCGCGCCGAGGTGATGGTCTCGCGCCTGCTCGCGATGAACCCCGGCACCGCGACCGGCGCGATCGACGGCATCCCGACCACCGAGCCCGCGTTCGGCCTGCCCGCGCTGTGGATCGCCGAGAGCGCGCGCGGCGACGCCGAGATGGCCGGCTACACCGTGATCGACCCGACCTCCGTCATCGCCACGCACCTCACCGAGATCATCAAGACGCACGCGCCCGACCTGCTGGGCCGTCAGGAGACCAGCGCGCTGCTCGACAACGTCAAGCAGCACTACCCGGTCGTCGTCGACGAGTTGATCCCGAACCTGCTGACGGTCGGAGAGGTGCAGCGCGTGCTGCAGAACCTCTTGCGCGAGCGCATCCCGATCCGCAACCTGCTGCTGATCCTGGAGAACCTCGCCGACGGCGCGCGCGCCTCGAAGGACGTCGACTACCTCACCGAGCGCGTGCGCGCGGCGATGGCCCGCCACATCTGCGCCGAGTACGCCGAGAACGGCCTTCTCTCGGTGATCACCGTCGACCCGCGGCTGGAGACGCTGCTCGGCGAAGCGGTGCGCCGCGGCGAGGACGCCTACGCGCTGCTCGATCCCGGCACGGTCGCGAAGATCTACGCCTCGCTCACCAAGCGCATCACCGAAGCGCAGCAGAGCGGCTTGCAGCCGATCGTGCTGACCTCGCCGGGGACGCGCCTGGCGCTCAAGCGCCTCACCGAGCGCGCCGCGCCCTCGCTGGTAGTGCTCTCGTACAGCGAGATCGCGCCGGGCCTGCGCGTCGAGTCGATCGGCCAAGTCTCGACCACCGAAGAAGCGCTCGAGCCCGCCGGAGCGGGGGTCTAGCCCGTGCTGCGCATGCTGGGGTTCGGGCCGAAGCCGATCCCGCCGCAGCTCAAGATGAAGCTGCCGCAGGTCAACAGCTTCGTCGACGTCGTGATGATCGGGCACGGGCCGCGCGGCTCGATCTGCGTCGAAGCGCTCAGCGAGCGCAGCCTGGTCGTCGGCGCGCTCTCCGGCATGCGGGTCGGCGGAACCGGCGTCTTCTCGTACACGAACGCCGCCGGGCGCTTCCGCTTCTCCTCGAAATGCGTCGCCCTGCGCGGCGCGACCGCCGTCTTCGCGCTCCCCGAGCGCGTCGAGACGCTCCAAGTCTTCACCGAAGCGAAGCAGCGCGCCGCGGTGCGCCTCGACGCCACCGTCCCCGCCCAATGGCGCTTCGCGCCGGGCGGGCGGGGCTCGGGCGACTGGGTGCGCGGCTCGCTCACCGACATCAGCCGCTCCGGCGCCTCGCTGATCGTCGACCGCGAGGTGAAGAAGGGGTCCTTCGTCGAGGCGCGCTTTGCCGTCAGCACCGCGGCCTCGCCGCTCGTGCTGCTCGGTGAGGTGATGCGAAATTCTCCGATCGAATCGTCGAAGAAGATATCGTTGGGTCTGCGTTTCCACGGGATCAAAGCCGAGGAAGACCGGGCGATCATGGAGTTCATCAACAAGCGGCAAGCCGAACGGCGCAGCCGCGGCTTGGCCTAGGGAGCACACGGACAGTGAGCGCGAAACGAGTCCTCATCGTCGACGACGCGGTCGTCATGCGGATGATGATCAAAGGGATCTTGAGCAAGAACGGCTACGACGTGGTCGGGGAGGCCCAGAACGGTGTCGAGGCGGTCGAGAAGTACCGCGAGCTCGGCCCCGATCTCGTCACCATGGACATGGTGATGCCGGAGATGGACGGGATCTCCGCGGTCAAGCAGATCGTCGCCGGCGACCCGCAGGCGCGGATCATCATGTGCACCTCGATGGGCCAGCAGGCGCTGGTCGTCGAGGCGATCCAGGCAGGCGCGAAGTCCTTCATCACCAAGCCGTTCCAGCCGCCGAAGATCCTCGAGACGATCCAGAAGGTGCTCGCGTGACGATGCCAGCTCTCACCCTCAACGAGCTGCAGCGCGACGCGCTCAAGGAAGTCGGCAACATCGGCGCCGGCCACGCCGCGACCGCGCTCTCGCAGCTTCTGAACACGACGGTCAAGCTCGCCGAGCCGACGATCGACGTGCTGAAGTTCCGCGATCTCTCGCAGCGCATGGGCAGCCCGGAGCGCTCGGTCGCCGCGCTGCACATGTACATTCGCGGCGAGGCGCCGGGCCAGATGGTCGTGCTGTTCGACCGCGAGCAGGCCGCCGAGTTCGTCAACGTCTTCATCAAGCGGATCATCGGCGACATCCAGATCTTCGACTCGATCGTCGACTCGACGCTCAAGGAGCTGGGCAACATCATCGCCGGCTCGTACCTCACCGCGCTGATCTCGCTGACCGGGATCAACCTGCTGCCCTCGGTGCCGACGCTCTCGTACGGCACGGTGCAGGCCGCGTTCCGCACGCTCATGTCGATCCTGCCCGATCAGGACGTGTTCCTGATCGAGTCGCAGTTCCTCGACAAGGACCGCGCCGTCTCGGGCCAGTTCATCCTGATCCCGGAGACCGGCTCGCTCCAGCCGCTGCTCTCGGTCTTCGGCGTCAACGATTGATCCGTCCGCAGCGCTGAACGATGCCCTCGCCCGACGACTTCTTCGACCGCTCCGAGTTCGTCCAGTACTTCCGTGACGAGACGGACGAGCTGCTGCAGTCGATCGACGGAGATCTGCTGCGGCTGGAGCAGTTCGTCGACACGGGCACGATCGACTCGGAGCTGGTCAACTCGCTCTTCCGCGCGCTGCACACGATCAAGGGCAGCGCGGGGATGCTGGAGTTCGTTGCGGTCCAGCAGGTCGCGCACAAGCTCGAGAACGTCTACGACCTGCTGCGCAAGGACCGCATGCCGCTCACCGAGAGCGCGATCAACCTGCTCTTCGAAGGCCGTGACGTCCTCACCGGCCTGGTCCGCGCCGCCACGTCCGGCACCGAAGCGCCGCACGGCGTCGAGGAGTACGTCGAGCGGCTCGACGCGTTCGCCGCGATCTACGACTCGGTCGCGCAGGTGATCGAAGGGCCGCGGCCCGAGCCCGAAGCGGAAGAAGTCCTCACCCCGGTCGACGAGGAGCAGCTCGCCGCCTTCGAAGCCGACGTCGCGCGCCTCCTCGCCGAAGCGAAGACCACCGTCGCCGAGACGCCGGCCCAACCTGTTACGGAAGCGGACGTCGTCGCTGCGCAAGCCGCGGTCGATGCATTGTTCGCGTCGGAAGCGCCGCAAGCGGCACCGCAACCGAAGGCAGCGCCGAAATCGAACGGTACCCCCGCGCCTGCGAACGCCGCCGCGGCGGCTGCCGAGACGAAGCGCACCGCGTCGGCGAAGAACCAGACGATTCGGGTCGACATCGAGCGCCTCGACCTGCTGCTGAACCTGGTCGGCGAGCTGGTCATCAACCGCACCCGCATCTCCGACATCGCGACGACGCTCGGTCGCGAGCTCGGCACGAACGGCCACGCGCACAACGGGCTGGGGACGCTGGCCAAGGACCTCGCTGAATCGTCGGCGCTGCTGGCCCGCACCACGAACGAGATCCAAGAGAGCATCATGAAGGTTCGCATGGTGCCGATCGGCCAGGTCTTCGACCGCTTCCCGCGGATGGTGCGCGATCTGGCGAAGGCGCGCGGCAAGGAGATCCACCTCGAGATCGCCGGCGCCGAGACCGACCTCGACAAGACGATCGTCGACGAGGTCGGCGAGCCGCTGATGCACCTGATCCGCAACTGCGTCGACCACGGGATCGAGCCGCCCGACGTGCGCGAGGCGCGCGGCAAGCCGCGTCACGGCACCGTCAAGCTGAACGCGTACCACGAAGGGAACCAGGTCATCATCGAGGTCTCCGACGACGGCGGCGGGATCGACTTGCAGCGCGTGCGCGAGAAGGCGGTCCGGATCGGCACGATCGGCGAGAACGACCGCTTGACCGACCGCGAGATCATCGAGCTGATCTTCACGCCCGGCTTCTCGACCGCCAGCCAGATCACCGACGTGTCCGGCCGCGGCGTCGGAATGGACGTCGTCAAGAAGAACATCCTGCGGCTCAAGGGCGTCTTCGACGTCGACTCCGTGCAGGGCGAAGGCACGCGCTTCACGATGAAGCTCCCGCTGACGTTGGCGATCATTCAGGCGCTGCTGGTGCGCGTCGCCGACGAGCTGTACTCGATCCCGCTCGACGCGGTGATCGAGTCGCAGCGGATCGACGCGGGCGACGTGCGCACCGTGCACGGCGGCGAAGTCATCACGCTGCGCGGACAGGTCGTTCCGCTGATCCGCATCGCCGAGTTCTTCCGGCTCGACGCGCCGCGCGATCCCGAGAAGGTGATGATCGTAATCGTCGGCTTGCAGGGCCGCCAGGTCGGGCTCGTCGTCGACTCGTTCCAGGGCGAGCAGGAGATCGTCATCAAGCCGCTCTCCGACGTGATCGGCCGCATCGCCGGCATCTCCGGCGCCACCATCCTCGGCAACGGCTCGATCTCCCTCATCATCGACGTCCACTCCCTCGTCGCCGCCGCTCACGGCAGCGGCCGCTTCACCCGCGCCGAATTCTCAGGAGTATAGTCATGTCCGATACCATCCAAGTTGTTTCGTTCAAGCTAGGCTCGGAAGAGTACGGCGTCGACATCGCGCAGGTGCAGGAGATCAATCGCATGGTCGCGGTGACGCACGTGCCGCGAGCGCCGCAGTTCATGGAGGGCGTGATCAACTTGCGCGGTCAGCTTATCCCGATCATCGACTTGCGCGCGCGCTTCGGGATGCCGCGCGCCGACCACACCAAGAACACGCGGATCGTGGTGACCGAGATCGGCGCCAAGCGCGTCGGGATGGTCGTCGACTCGGTCTCCGAGGTGCTGCGGCTCCCGCTCGAGCAGATCGAGCCCGCGCCCGAGATGATCACCGGCGTCGAGACCGAGTACATCCGCGGCGTCGGGAAGATCGAGGAGCGCTTGATCATCCTGCTCGACCTCGCGCGGATCATCTCGGGCTCCGAGAAGCGCGAGCTCGAGAGCGCGGACGTCGCGCCCGAAGCAATCGCAGTCTGAACACAGCCACGGCGGAGGGAGCGGCTCGGCCGACGAAAGGCCCGGCGTGACCGACCAGACGACCGTTCCGGGCGTCCCGAACGCCCCCGTGCAGAAGCGCCGTGGGCCGGCGGTCGGCCGCACGCTGATGTGGCTGGGGATCGCGGGCGCCGCCGTGACGCTGACCGCCTCGCTGACCTTTGTTCTCGTGCGCTCGGCGATGCGCGGGTCGCAACCGTCCGACGAGACGACGGAGCGCATTCAGGGCCTCATCGACGAGGCGAACCGCCTGATCAAGACGCTCGACGAGAAGAAAACCACGTAACGTGTCGACGGCTCCCGGCCGGCGTGCGACCACCGGCCTGGCTCCGGGTGCGGTCGCGTCGGTTCGTTTCACCGACTTGCTGGCGAACGGTCAAGCGGTCGGGCGGATCAGCGGTTTGGTCGTGTTCGCGACCGGCCCGCTCCCCGGCGAGCGCGCGCGCGTGCGCGTCACGCAGGTCAAGCCGAAGTACGCCGTCGCCGACGTCGTCGGCTACGAGTTCCAGTCGTCGATGCGCGCGAAGCCGTTCTGCGGCGTCTTCGGGATCTGCGGCGGCTGCCAGGTGCAGCACCTCGCCTACCCCGCGCAGCTGGCGTGGAAACAGCAAATCGTGCGCAGCGCGCTGCGCCGGATCGGCGGGTTCGCGGACGCCGCGGTGCGCCGCCCGATCGGGATGATGCACCCGCGCAACTACCGCAACAAGATGGCGCTCGTCGCCGACCAAAGCGCCGGCGAGACGTCGTTCGGGTTCTACCAGGCGCGTTCGCACGCCCTGGTGCGGATCGAGACGTGCCCCGTCGTGCTCCCGCAGCTCGACGCGGCGATCGCCGGCCTTTACGACGCCGCGCGCGCGCCCGACTCGCGTGAGGCCTTCGGCGGCGCGAAGCACGCGATCGTGCGCGCCGGCGCGGCGTCCCGCCAAGCGGTGTTGTCGATCACCACCGAGCAGCGCTCGCAAGCGATCAAAGACAAGGCTCCTGCGGTGGCGCGGCGCGTGCGCGGCGTCGTCGGGATCTCGAACTCGTTCGAGCCGCGCACCGCGAACGCCGTGCTCGGCCGTAAGATGTCGTACGTGTGGGGCAAGCGCGAGATGGAAGAGACGATCGAAGGCGTGAAATACCGCGTCTCGCCGGCGTCGTTCTTCCAAGTGAACAGCGAAATGGTCGGGCGGATATTCCACTTCCTGGAACCCGGTCTCGCCGGGGGACGGAAGGTCGTTGACTTGTACTGCGGGGCGGGGACGTTCGCGATCTTCTTCGCCTCACGCGGCGCGCACGTCGTCGGCATCGAGGAGAACCCTGCCGCCGTGCGGGAAGCCCGCGAGAACGCCGCGCTCAACAAGGTCGACGACCGCGTGACGTTCGTCGAAGGCCGCGTCGAAGGCGCCGTCGCGAACAAGGACGGCAAGAAGGCATTCGCCGACGCCGACATCGTCTTCCTCGACCCGCCGCGCAAAGGCAGCGACGAAGCAACGCTTGACGCGCTGGCAAACGCCGGCGTCCCGAACCTCTGGTACCTTTCATGCAATCCCGCGACGCTCGCTCGCGATCTCGCCTTTCTGGCGAAGCGCGGCTACGCGCTCGGCGTGGTGCAGCCGTTCGACATGTTCCCGCAAACGGGCCACGTCGAGACGCTCGTCACCCTGCACAAATCCGGCGTCAAACCCGAAGTAACGCTCCCCGAACGCGAAGCCACCCCCTGGGACGATCGCATCCCGGAGTGGCCCTCCGACGACCCCTACGCCAAAAGCGAATACCCCGACTTCGTGGAGCAGTGAGCCGCCCCACGTCATCCTGAGCTTGTCGAAGGACGAAAGAAAAATCCACTCGCTCACCTGGTACAATGGTTAACGACACGCCTGGGCCTCGCATCAAGCTGCGGCGACAAATGCGGCATGTTCCTTTCGGACACATTGCAGCTATAACACGCCGAGCGCTCTTTGCGGTACACTGGTCACGACAGCCCCTGGCCCCGCAAAGAGTCCTCGGCGAGCGCGCCGAGGGCTCTTGGCTTTATTAAGTAGCTCACTGCCAGAACGGTCCGTTTTCCGAAACGTACGCCTGCATCAAATCGAGAACGTCGCACTGATGCTGGCGAAGCTTCATTGAAAGCATGTTCTCGGCAAGATCGGCGGCGTACTGCAGGTCCGGCGCGATCGATCCTTGCCGCCGCGACACAATAGCGAGGAGAAGAAGCGAGACAAGCCCGCTCGTCCCCGAACTCGTCTCATAGGTCAGGAACGCCTCACGAAGCCAGCGTTCACGTTCACTGCGCGCCTCGCGCGTCCAATCGATGCCTGCCTGCGCGAACGCATCGCAGGGCTTGAAAGGAACGACGTTCATCATGTTCGCCGCCCCTAAACGGCTTCACGCCCGGGGCGGAAGCAGATGTAGCGATACACCCCGTTTTCTGCTTCAATGTAGATCCCGGCATCGCGGAGCGCCGCGATATCCCGGCAGAATGATCGCAGGGAAGTTCCGAAGCGCTCCCGGTACGACTCAAACCGCACCGGATCACGCCGGAGCAGCCGGGCAAGGAGCCAAATGACCCGCACGACTCGGCCTTGCATGCAGTCGCCGGAACTCGGATAGGGCCGGGTGATCGGCTTCAATCCGACGAAGGGATAGGCTGTCATTCGATGTTACTCCATCGGGTGACGGGCCCGGTCAGTGTGACAAGCGCTGATCGGGCCGCTTCAGTTATAGTGCCGATAGCTTGAGAGCAGGCGGCGTAAGAAAATTATAGCACATACGTTCGATATTGTCATGCTCCGTGTCAGAATTTTTTCCAGGCGCCCGTCAAAAAAGATGTTGGTTCAAGCCATCGTGCGACGACTCACGTATCCGCATTTGGACTGCGTTCAGAACCTACTACCGCGCGACCGAGCGCGAGCAGCGCTTCTAACTCCAGTTGGTGCAGTAGTACACGAATGCGATCGCGACGATGCGGTAAGCGCGCCATGCGCTCGTCCATTGCGCGCAGGCCTTCCTCCAGGAGCGCAATCGCGGAGTGCAGGTTGAACTTGTCCTCCGAACGCCGTATCGTCCAGTCACCGCGGCGCACCGCGGCGACGATGTCCTCCATCTTCATCCCGAACTGCTCTCGCAGGTTTCGCGAAATCGTAGAGACGGTGTGCACGCTGCGCCCGAGGTCGCGCGCGATTCCCCGGTCGGTCTGCCCTCGCAGGTGGCCGTCAAGCACCTCTCGCTCGCGCGGTGAGAGCCTCACGTATCGCGTGTTCGGCTGAAATAAAGCCTGCGCCGCCGACCGTTCCCGGGGTGTAGGCGAACACCGCTCGCGCGGGCTCGCAGGAACGGCCGGCGGCCGGCGTCTCACGCCCAGGTCACGGCTGACCTGAGTCGAGACGTGTGGCGATCTCGACTCCGCTCCAGCCGCGCCTTAGACGGGCGTGGACATGCGAACCCCGTCTCATCGCTAAGGAAGAAGCAGCCGCGCCCGTCGTGCAACCCGACGGCGTCCCTCCAGTCTGGGCAGAGAGACACCTCCGACTTTCTGGCACCGCACCACCACGCGACGTACGCCACTTCACCTCCGACCCGGAAAAAGGTTCGTTCGGATCATGCCGCAGCGGACGGTGCAAGTCTAGCCGGACAAATCCCCTAGGAAGCGTTGCGACGTGTTTCGACGGAGACGACGCGCAAGCGGAGTGCCTCGGCCGCAAGTTCCGCACGGCTGCGCACGCCGAATTTGCGGAACAGCGCCTGGACGTGGTGGCCGACGGTCTTCCAAGACACGTGACGTTTGGCCGCGATTTCCTTGTACGTTCTGCCGCGTACGACCATGGCCAGGATCTCCGACTCGGTCGGCGTCAGTGCCGGCGCGCCGGCGCCACGTAGATCGGCAAGCTCCCGGGCCATCCAGTAGCGCGGATCCACGTCGCACAGCGCCTCTTCGGCGTATCGCTCGTATCGTTTCTTCGCCGTCAGCCGTGCGAGCAACAGCGCGAGTGCGACCGCGCGCCGACGATACCCCTGCGCAGAGAAGGTTTGAAAGGCGGAGACGAAGAGCGGCAACGCGCCGGCGTCGTCATCGCGCGCGTGACGGATGCGCGCCTCGATCGAGTCCGCCATCGCGGACCAGCGCGCGAACTCGCGTTCCGGGACGTTCGCGGCCGGCGCTACCACTTCACGGTAGCGCACCAGCAGCGCGGCGGCGCCATCGACCTCGCCACCGCTCACCGACTCCTCCGCGAGGTAGAGCGGTAGCAACCGCAGGTCCGCGGGTAAGTCGCGCACGTTGAGCGTCTCGTACGCGGTGCGCGCCCGAGCGAGGAACTCGGCATGCGCTTCAGGCTCGGAGACAGCCCGAAACGTCGCGGCGAGTCGGCAGAGCGCGACGACGCGCGAACCCGCGTCTACCGCCAAGCTCTCTGCTTCACGCGCTGCTGCACGCGCGGCGGGAATGTTGCCGAGCACTTCGTGCATCATCGCGGCGGCGATCAGCGTCCAAAACCGTAGACGGGCGACGCCGCTCACCGACCAGTCGAACCGGCGCAGCCATGGTTCCAGCAAGGCCCAGTCGCTGACGAGCAGCAGCTCCGGGACCAGCATCGTCAGGCCGTAGAGGACGTTCGCTTCGACATAGCGGTCTGCGTGCGCGCTCGAGCGCAGCGCGACGAGCGCGTCATGGAAGGCGCGCGCAGCGGCCGGGAAGTCGCCTTGCGCCTGCGCTACCCAGCCGGTGTACTCTAGCGCCCGCGCGTATACGATGTCGGCGTCGGACGGGACTTCACCGAGACAGCGTGAGGCCTTCTCGTAGTCGTGCAGGCGGAACCATGCGATGCCTAGGTTCAACGCCAGCTCGGCGCGGATCGTCGGATGGGCGTCCTGCGCCTCATCGGAGATTTCACGCAACATGGCGGTGCCGCGCTCAACCTGACCCAGCCGCACGTACGCGGCGCCGAGCAGCATTTGAGCGGTGACGCGCTGGTCGAGTCCACCTTCGGTGAAGGCCTGTGCGTGCAGCACTTCGATCGCGCGGTCCGCTTGGTCGACACGAATGAGCGTTCGCGCACGCAGCAACGCGAGTTCGACGCCGGCCGCCTTGTCGCCGGTCGGAACCGCATCGGCAATCGCGAGCGCGCGCTCGAAATCGCCTTGGAAAAAGGCTTCACGAACCTGGGAGACCGTCATGCAGTCTCTGTCACATCGGGCGGGGAAACGGGCGCGCACCTCCACACACCGGCGAGGGGAATCGGGCGCCACCCCCGCGCCCGATCAACTGCCTCCCGGCCTGTTCGGCGCTTCCGCGCCTGATCCGCTACGAGCCGCTGGTCGGTAGAAGAATGTCGTCAGCGATCGGCGGCGGCGCCGGAGCGCTGATCGTCGCGGTCGGCGGTGCTCCGTTCGGCGCGTGGATGACGCTATGGAAGCCGGCGATGAGCGTCGCAAAATAGACCAACAGTACCACAGAAATGAACCCTTCCGGCAACGTTGCCTGGCATGCCCCAAGGGCAAATGCCCTAGGGCATTACCAGGTTCGGCACCGGATCGGGCGGGCCGCTCCCGCGCTGAGCCATAGCGCCATGAGGGAACGTCTGCGATGCGCACGTCGAGCGCTTCAGCGACAGGAATTGCCTTTAAACGGCGACCGCCTCGCAGAGCACAAGCCAGCTTCTTGAGCCGCTTCGAAAAGCTCAACCTCGCACGCCAAACTTGCGGAACAGCGCTGGACGGGGCTGAACTCCTCCACGACGCGTGGCGTTCGGCTTCGATTTTTCTTTGTACGTTGCCGCAATCGCAGTTAGTGTGGAATCTGACTAACTGCGATTCAGTATCGTCCTGCTGTGCGTGGACTTGATGCCGAGCGAGTTAAGCTAGAACGAAATGCTCGCCCATAACTCTGGATGGCGCGGCCGCTCGTAGGATCGCAGTATCGGCTTCAATTCCGGGCAAGAGCTACGCCTTCATGTTTTACCAATGGAATGATTGGACTTGAAATGTGCTTGCGATAGCAGATGCCGCGATTTAGGCGACATTCATTAGGGTTTTTCAAGGCTATTGATCCACGTATCGCGCGACGCTTGGAAAAATTGCGAGTCAGATCTCTTCGGGGGCGTTAGGCTTCTCGGCGAACGCCGGGTCCGCGGCGCTGAGTCTGTCGCGAGTGCCCACCCAGCGCCGCTCCGTCTCGACCCAGTCGCGGTCCCCGTTCCCTCGGCCAACCACCTCGATGCCCAGATCCGCGACGATGGCAGCGGTCGCCTCGTCCAGGTCCGCCACCGGGAGGTCGTACAGTCTCGCCGTGCCTCGGGCGTCCGTGACGCGAACCTTCACTGACGCGCCGCGCGCGCCCGAACGCTCTATGATCCCGCGCGCTGCCCGGGCGAGCTGGCGCATCCGATCATGGACCGCACGCAGCGCCTCAGCGCCGACCTCGCCGACCGCGCCATCCCAGACCTTCTGCGCGACCGGCCAGGCCGCCGGCGCGAGCAGGGGCCACAGATGTTGGAACCACGACTCGACGTCAAGGAACACCGAGTGTGGCCCTTCGAGAGACTTCTTGAGCGCGGGCTCGCGCATGTCCGCAGCGAGCCCCGCCTTGCGCAGGGACGCCGCGACGAGCTCCTCCGCCCCGGGCGTGGCATGAACCACCACCGTCGCGACGGGCGCATCCTCGTATCGCATCGGGCGGGTTTCTCCGCGCCGCCAACGATCTCCAACCGTGCAGCGACGCCAGCCGGGAGAAGGTTCGGGTCGCGGTCATGCGCTACGCCTGCACCGGGCCGCGGCGGCCGAACTGCACAGCGTACAGACGAAAGCGCTGTCTGGGCACGTTTGGCAAGATAGAACCAAGCCGGCCGGAGTGAGCGGGCGCCGTTCTCGTCACGCAAGTCGCATACCGCCGGTCGGCGGCGCCCGCAAGCGCCGTCGCGCCCTGCGCCGAAGGGAGCTAACGTGGCGCGCGCCGTCAAGGGCTAAGGCGAGCGCCGCTTACCGGTTCATGCGCCAATTGCGGATCGCTTCGTCTCCGAGGCCTTCATAGGGTTTACGTCCGCGGCGGCGGCGGAACATCCACTCGTACAAATCTTCGTCCCAGTACCACTTCGCAAGCGCGAAGTTGTCGGGATTGCACTTGATGTACTCAGCCTTCCGGGGCGCCTCTTCGACATTGAACGCGAACGCATCGACGGCTTCGCGCTGGCGCTCGTCCGCCCCAAGCTCATCCGCGTCGAGGTCCACATGGCCCGACGGGTTACCGGCATCGTCGAGGAGTTCGACGCGCAGCACGGCCGAACCGCGGATGGGGTCGTACGGAAGGTTAAGCGTGATCTTGCCGGCTCGCATCGTGCTGGCTCCGTTCTTCAGGTCTTCGCCGCGCGACGGCTCGTCGTCCGGCTTCGGCGGCCCGCCGAACCACAGCACGATCGCCTTGCGGAGAGATGCGCGGGGGTCCGTTTGCGGTCCTGGCTCGCGACGCGTGGAGTTGCGCGCTTCCGCGGGTCGACCGACGGACGCCCGTTACAAGTCAATCAACGATTACCTCGTTTTCTACGGGCCGAGCCTACTGTCGAACGACCAGAGGCGCGGCACGTAGGTTCATGCGCGATATGTTTGCTGTTAGGGTGAGGCCGGCACGCGAAGGACGCAGCACGGCGTAGCACGTTCTCTAGTGTCTCGCACACCGCCCAGACTGGACGTTGCCGCGCCGCGTCGCCCTGGGTGCGAACACTGCGTCTATGGCGCGGGGCGCTTCATGATTTTCAATCGGCGCAACGTGCGTTAGTGGTCAATTTGGCTGATCGTTCGAGGCAGGAGGTTCCGGCGTGCTCGGCAATGTAGCGAGGAAGCAACCCCTTACCGGGTGGAGGACCGACATGGAAGTACAGGCTGACCGCGCGAGCGCGCCCCAGGAAGCCCTCATCTTGGCGCATTATGAGCTCGCCGCACCGCTGCTCGCGAAGAATTTCTCGCTGGCGCCGCTCGTCGTCACCTACTATCCGCACGGCCTGGACGAGGACGCCACGTTCTCCGGTCCTTGGCACGAGCCGCTCCCGCACACGATCCCGGGCGTGGACGCCGTCTCGTCGAGCGGCACCCACCGCTATCCAGCGTGCGCGGTCAACACCGTGCTGTGGCTCGCGCACCGCTACGCGGTCGGCTTCAAGTCGTGGACCCCCGCGCCGAAAGACACCGCCGCGGTTGGCGTCGCGCACCTCGTCCTCAAGCCGGTCGCCGACGGTACGCAAAGACAGCTCCGCGAAGCAATCCTCGTCCTGCGGGACGCGCTCGCCGGCGCGGACCTCAAAGCGATTCCGCTGCTCGACGGCATCCACGGCGCCGCGCTCTTCATCCCGTTCGCGGACGCGCCGGCGTACGACGCCGTACGCGCGTGGCTGCATGCGCTCGTGAACGGCGCGATCGCTCAGCACCCGCAGCTCCTCGTCCACGAAAAGCCGCGCCACTTCGTGCATGTCGCGCCGCGCATTGAGTGCACGGTCGTGTCGAATGCCGTCGGCCTGGGCAGTCTGCTTCCGTACTCGCTGAACGGTACGAGCCGCTTGCCGATGGTCACGCCGATCGATTGGAACGAGTTGGACCACATCAACAACGGCGACGTCCGCGCCGAGAACTCGTATGAGCGCCTCGCGCAGGAAGACGTCTACCAGCGGCAGGCCGACGCGCTGCGCGGGCAAATCTTCGGCAAGCGCGCAGCCTAGAGGCACCCGACGGTGTCCGCCGAGCCGAAGCCGTCCACCCTCGCGCACGGTCACTTCCGGCGTCCCGCACCCGGACGTGGCCCCATTTTGGACGTGGCGCTCCGCCTGCTCGGCGACGGACGACCGCATTCCGCACAAGAGCTGCTCGCCGCCGGCATCGCATGCGGGGATTTTCCGGCCGACATGAGGGCCGCGCCCGTTGAAGCGGCGTTGCGCAGCTACCTGCAGCGCAAAGGGCAAAGCGGACGCCGGGTCCCGATCGTGCGCGAGCCCGACCGCCGCTATCGCCTTAACCGTCCGCCCGACCTATGGCCCGATCCGCAAACGCCGCTCGCGTTTCGGCCGCCCGCGCCGGCGACGCTCGCGGCGCTCGAGACGGTCCGCACCACCGCGCTCGGCGAGGATCCGATCGCGTTCGAGCGCGCGGTCTGCGACTTCTTCGCGACGCTGGGCTTCACCGCGACGCACCTGGGCGGCAACATGCGGCCCGACGGCTACATCGACGCGCCGCTCGGCGTGCTGGGCTATCGCGTCGTGCTCGAATGCAAGACTGCGGCGACCTACGGACACGTCACGGTTCCCGCAGCCGCCGAGCCGGCACGCTATCGCGACTCGTACGGCGCGCAGGCGTGCGCGCTCATAGGCGCCGCGTTCTGGGAAGGCAACCCGCTCGCAAGCGAGCTCGCGATTCACGGCGTGAGCGCGTGGACGCTCGACGACCTGACGGCGCTCGCGCACGCGGGCCTCGACCCGCACGAGATGCGTTCGCTCTTCGCGCCCGGCTTCGCGGAAGACGCGCTCGGCGAGCTGCTGTGGGAACGCGCGCATGGCGAGGCCAAGCGCGTCGCCGTGATCGCAGAGATGCTGCAGCAGATCGCATCGCGCGAGCAGCGCCTCGCCGCGCGCCCGGCCGACGCGCCGCGGCTCACAGTAGAAGCCGCAATCCTATGCGTCAACGAAGCGCTGGCCGACGCGGGGAGCGACGCGCGCGCCGAGCGTGGCGACGTCGAAGCCGCGTTCACGTGGATGACGCATCCGCTCGTTCGCGCCGCCGTGTGGGCCGACGCTTCGCACGACGACATCGTCGTCGTCGCCCTTGGCGTGCCCGCGCACAACGACACTGATCATGCGGCAAGCTGATCCTCCGCATCACCACCCCCGTCATCGCCATCACCGCCGCCATAGCGGCGCGCTGCTCGACCTCATCCGCGAGGTCCTCGCCGACGGGCGTCCCCGAACGCCCAGCGAGATCCTCACGGAAGGCCAAGCCCGCGGCCTCTTTCCGGCGGGATACGTGGTGGAGAACGTGACGAACGCGATCCACGGCTACGTCGGGCGCAAGCAGCTTCGGGGCCGCAAACCGTTCGCCGTCCAAGACCCCGACGGCCGCTATCGCCTCAACCAAATCCCCGATCCGTGGCCCGAACCGTCCTCGCCTCTGCCGACGCGTTCGCCGTCGCACGAAGCGCTCGCCGCGCTCGACGTGGCGCGCCGAACCGCGACGGGCGCTGATCCCGCTGCCTTCGAGCGCGCGGTGTGCGACGTGTTCGCCGCGCTCGGATTCGTAGCGACGCATCTCGGCGCAAATGACCAGCCCGACGGCCTCCTCGACGCGCCACTCGGCGCACTAGGTTATCGCGTCGTGCTCGAATGCAAGACCGCCGTGCCGGGCAAGGGCGTCGGTCTCCCGAACGCCGCCGAGCCGGCCCGCTACCGCGAGCCGTACGGCGCGGAACGCTGCGCGCTCGTCGGTCCGGAATTCACCTCGCAACCTGTGCTCCTCAGCGAGCTGAACGTGCACTGTGTCAGCGCCTGGACGATCGACGACCTCGCAACGATCGTCAACGCCGCGCTGAACCCGTACGAGCTTCGCCGGGCGTTCGAGCCCGGGTTCGCAGAGGACACGCTCGCCGATCTAATCTGGGAGCGCTCACACGGCGTGCGCAAGCGCATTGCGGTCATCTCCGAACTACTGCAAAAGATCGCCGGCCACGAACAGCACATCGCCCTCGCCGCGAAACCCGAGCTCGCCGCGCACCTCACCGTCGACTCCGCCATGATTTGCGTCAACGAGTGGCTCGCCCGCCACGCCGGCGAAGCCCGCTGTGAACGCGCCGACGTCGAAGCAGCCTTCGACTGGATGACTCAGCCCCTCGTCGGCGCAGCAGTGTGGGCCGACGACGCAAAGCGCGCGATCGTTGTAACCTCACTGGGGCTCTCTGCTGAGAGGTGACGCTGACCAACGCTGCGTTCCGCGTCCACCACAGCAACTCGCTAGCTTCGACCCGAGTCATCCACCCTGCGCGATACGATTCGATGATTTGGCGAGCAATCTCAACCGGGGCCGTCATACGGGCATTGTTGCAGCTCTTATGCGCCAGCGCGAGGTTCACAAGCTAATCCGAGCCGCCCCGCGCCTTAGGCATAATGGGTCCAACGAACGCTCCACGGGCGCCGTCTCCTCCCCGCAAAGATAACACGCCGTTCCGTCGCGCGCGATGACAGCGCGGTATCGCGCCTCCGTGCGAGGTTTCGTTACGGGATCGATGCGCGAAAGCGTCCAATCGTTCGCTTCCGGGTCGGCGAATTGGATCGCGAGCATGATTTTCGCGACGTCGGCGTTATCTCGTTTTACTTTCCAGACAAAGATGAGCAAATGGGCGATCAGCACCGACAACGTCGAAGAGAAATTTCATTGCCAAATCGATTCGTGTTGGCGAGGTGCGTCTGGATCAGCTCAAGGGTGCTCCTTTGAACCGTTCGATTCCGCATCTTCGTTTAGGAAAGGCGTACGCCCCGGCCCTGATGAAGACAGTTTGTTGTCACGGGCTAGCGCACGTCGCGCGATCTAGAGCTGTTGGGACCGTCGATCCGACGCGTCGTCCTCCGCACCGGCGCGCGCTTGCAGCCGTTCCAGCCACGTCTTTGCGCGCTCCATATTCCCGTAAGGATCCGCGATCACGGCCTGTATCTCGTCAGGCTCGTAACGATAGAGGACGTGCGTGACGCTGAGTCCCTGGTCCTCCGACGTCAAAGCATACCCCTCGATGAGTCGGAATCGAGGATTGAGAAGCGCTCGAACACAATCCGAAAACCAGTTGGCCGCCTTCGTCGCCTCTCGCATGAGTTCGTGGAGCCGCTCGACCCACCCGTTGTAATCCGCTACGAGCTTCTCATAGTCGTCGTTATCCGACGCCTGCTTGTAGAACTTTTCGGCCCAGATGGTCGCCCCGTTCTTTTCGAAGAAGTCACTCCAGTCGGAATGGACCTGGAAATGTTCCAGCGCGGTGGCGAGAACGAATCCCAGGCGGATCGATGCGGTTTCGAACGCGGGGTAGGTTTTGGGCCACGGCGTGCGCAGAGTCCGCTCTCGAAAGCTTCGGATGATCTCGATATTCGCATGCCTGAAATACGGAGACGGCGACATCGGACCAAACGTAATGTCGTCCCAGCGTTCGAGGAATTCCATGCTGACGAAATCGACCAGGTCGGCGTAGAGGTATTCGGCCGCCGCGGCTTTGGGGTCCGTCGGCGACAGTTTGTCCGCGACCCAGGTCTCGTGTTCGTCCTTAATGCTGTGCAGAACTGAAACGGTATACGTCTCGATATCTTGATCGACTATTCTGTGGTGAGTCGGACAGAGCAGGATCAAATTGGAGTATGAATTACGCTGGCGGTCCGACAGCGCCGAGTCGCCACGCGGCCCGCCCGGCTGCTCCGCCACGATGTGCGCCATCTCTCCGATCGTGAACCCCCCGCCGCCCACGGCTGGATTCTGAGCAAGAATCCGACGGCACTCCGGTATCGCGCAGCGGTTCGCTGCGAAACCCCATAGCAGCTTGATGTCTTTCTCGAGGATGGCCACGGCCGCCGCCGTTCAACCATTGTGAACGCCTTCCCTCGCGTGCGTTTCGGACTCGCGATTTGTGGACTGTCTCCTGGTGCCGCCTTTCGCCACGGCGTCGTACGGCACGACGACCGCAAGCGCGAACTTGGTCGTAGTCGGGAACCGGTCCGTCGGATCGCGCGTCATCGTTGCCTGCAGCCATGTCGCCCACACGGGGCCTCGCAGGTTGTTGCAGCACTTTCGATGTTTCTTTCCGTGCACACGCACGTCGTGGGTGTCGGGCTGTCGGCAGAGGCCAGGACTGTCAACCTCGGCCTGGCGGGTTCGGCTCCCGTCGCCTCCAAGCCCGACGCTGGGCTTCGCGCCGAAGGCTTCTTGCGCTATAATGGGTCTTGACAGTCCTGGCCCTGCGCAAGAGCCCTCGGCAAGCGTCCGAGGGCTCTTGTATGTCGTCTGGGCGCGCAAGTGCCACAGAAGCAGTTTTCGGAGATTTACTCCGCGCTAACGTCGAAGCAGCGTTCGACTGGATGACTCAGCCGCTCGTCGGCGCAGCAGTGTGGACCGACGGCGCGAAACACGCGATCGTCGAAACGTCGCCGCAGCTATAAAGACCTAGCACACGGTGTTTCGACCGCAACGGCACGCTACGCTAGCGTCGTTACCCGCCCTTCGTGTTTACTCGGCGAGGACCGCGTGCGGGATTCCTTGGTAGTTCTGACTGGGGCCGGCGCCCATGCCGCCGCCGTTCATCGTGATCGACGCGGCGACGAGGAACGTCATGTTGGGCACGTTGCCGTTGAACGTCAGGTCCGCGGACGGCATGTAGACCGCGCCGACCAAGTTGTCCGTTCCCGATTTGCCGTTGATCGTCACCGAGCTCGCGTTGCTCGGTGGTTGATAGTAGACCATTCCCGCCAGGTCGCCGGTGGTCGGCGCCGACAGGTCCAGGCTGACGTGTCCGCTCAACGTGAGCCCGCCCAGGTTGTAGATCGTCACGCCGGTTCCCGAAAGCGTCGCGTTGCCGCTCATCGACATCCCCTGATCGAGCACGAAGAGCCCCGGCGAGAGCGTCGCCGTCCCGGGGCTGAACGTCTGGCAGTACTCACCGGGCGGGATCGGATTCGGCAGCTGGCTTTGCGGCATGCAGCCGGAATGCAGCCCGGCTCCCATGCTGGCGAGGTGCGCGCAGCCGGGATAGGTCGGACACGGATCGACGGCCGCCAGCATGCGCAACGGTTGCCCGAGCGGATACGAGCCGCCGCCGGGACCGTTTCCGACGTAGCCGATCTCGAGCGCGTCGACGTTGGCCTGTCCCGTGACGTTGAGGTTCGCGTTCGTGACCACCCCGCACGTCGGCGCGGTGATCCCTCCGCCGCCGCCGCCGTGCAGCGTGAGGTCGCCGCTGAGCGCGAAGATGCAGATGTTCGAGGTGTTCGTGATCCGCGCCACCGCTCGGGTCTGGATCCATTGCGACGACATCCCGAAGATCTTCCCGAAAAACATCGGCGCATGGTTGCGGATGATCACTTCGGCCGCGCTCGCGTCGCCGGCGGCCGGACCAGACGCAGGCGGGTTGTTCACCGTGACGATCACGTTGGTGCCGTCGTCGGTGAAGGCGTTCGCGGCCGCGTCGCTCTTGGCGGCGGCGACGGCGTCGGTGCTGTTCGGGTAGATCAGCTCGCCGGCCGCGGCGATCGCGGCGCTGTCGGTCGCCGACTGCTGAATGCGCTGGGCGTACCGGAGGTACCCGACGTCGACGGCCATGGCGGCGACGCCTAACAGAACCGTCAGGAACACCCCGACCAGGGGCAACACCTGACCGCGACTCTCCATACCGCCGGCCTCCTTCCTTGCTTACTTTCAGTATCGCAGGATCGGGGCGGTTTCGCGTTGACCGGCGTCAACAAATCGCAGGATGTGACCTGCGTCCGTCCCCGTGCGGCCATTCGAGGGACCCGCGACCGGCGTCGTTGCGCCGGGTGCTCCGCGGGAGCACAATGGTCGGGATGGGGCTCGGCCGAAGGCGACGGGCCGACCCGACACCACTCGCGAGGGGAACCGATAGGATGCTTGCTTCGATCCGCCGGCCGACGTTCGAGGACCTCAACCTCTCCACCGGCAAGCGCGCCCGGCTTTGGAACATGATGTACGGCCACGGCCCGGCCAACGGGACGCTGATGCTGCTGCCGATCGACCAGGGCCTGGAGCACGGACCGGTCGATTTCTTCGACAACCCGGACGCGATCGACACCGACTGGGTGCTGCGGCTGGCGGTCGAAGGCAACTTCTCCGGGATCGCCTACCACGTCGGCCTCGCCGAGAAGTACCACCAGCAGTACGCCGGGCGCGTCCCGCTGGTGCTCAAAGTCAACGGCAAGACGAACGTTCCGCCCGACGACAACTCGTTCAGCCCGCTGACCTCCAGCGTGGAAGACGCGGTGCGGCTGGGCGCGAGCGCGGTCGGTTACACCGTGTATGTCGGCTCGCCGGCGCAAGACCGCGACATCCGGCAGGCCAACGACGTGCGCCGCGACTGCGAGAAGTACGGGCTCCCGCTGATCGTGTGGTCGTATCCGCGCGGCTCGGCGGTGAAGGCGAAAGGCGGACAGGACTCGCTCTACGCGGTCGACTACGCGGCGCGCGTCGCGTGCGAGATCGGCGCGGACATCGTGAAGCTGAACGTGCCGCATTCCGAAGAAGCGGCGGCTGCGGCGCCCAAACCGTACAACACGCTCGCGATGGACGAGCTCGACGGGCTGCGCAAGGTCGTGAAGTCCGCGGGGCGCACGCTGGTGCTCGTCTCGGGCGGCTCGAAGCTCAGCGACGAGGACACCGTGCACAAGGCGCGGCTGGCGATGGAAGCCGGCTGCGTCGGCTTGATCTTCGGGCGGAACATGTGGCAGCGCAAGTGGGACGACGCGCTCGCGATGGCGAGCCGCATGCACGACCTGATGAAGGAGTTCGGTCAATAGTCATGTCCGCGGCGACGGTCGAGAGCCGAATTGAAGCGGCGCTCGATCGCATCCGGCCCGCGATCCGCCGCGACGGCGGAGACGTTTGGCTGATCAAAGTCGACGACGACGTCGCGTACGTGCAGATGATCGGCGCGTGCGGGGGGTGTCCGGCGTCCAATGCTACCTTGAAAAACGGCATCGAGGCGGTCGTGCGCGAGGACGTGCCGGAGATTCGCGCGGTGGAGCAGCTCTGAGGTCTTTCTTTTAGCTCAACACGACGACTGGCGGAGCCTTTTTGAAGCGGTGAGCTTTTCGCGGCGTGATCAGCGGCCTGGTGTGGCTGGCGCGAAGGCATAGACGATCGCTAGTCCGGTGACTGTGGCGGCGTAGAGCGCCACCCCGCCGAACGCGATCGACGCCGGGCGCGGATCGCGCTGTACGAGCGACCAGAGCGCCGCCGCCGCGACCACCGCCGGTGCCAACGCGAGCAGCGTCGGCCCAGCGCCGATGCGGTACGCCTGCACGACGGCGGAGAGGGCCGCGAGCAGCGCCAGCAGCCTGATCGCCTGCCATGTGCGAGCCGGCCCGAGGCGCACCGCGAGATTTCGCTTGCCGCAGAGCGCATCGTCGCCCGCGTCGGGCAGCTCGACGCACAGCATCATCGCGAGCATCGCGAACGCGGTGGATTGCACCACCGTGAGGATCGTGCCGTCAAGGCGTCCCGCGAACGCCGCGTAGCCCGCCCAGGGAACGAGCACGGCGACGACGAGCGCGGCGTCGAGCTCGCCTAGCCCGCGCGCCGCGAAACGAACCGGCGGTGCCGAGTAGCACCACGCGAAAACGAAGATCGCGACGCCGGTCCACGCTACGATCGCGTTTCCGGCCAGCGCGAAGTGCGCGCCGGCGACGAATCCCAGTGCCGCGCAGAGCAACGCAGCGATCAGCGCGACGCGTGCGGGAAGGTCGCCGCGGTCGAGCACGCCGCTGCCGCCGGACCACGCCGTCCGCCGCACGCCCGCTGCGTCGCCGTGATGGTCGAAGTAGTCGTTCGCGTAGTGCACCATGAGATGGAACGACGTCACCAGCGCCTGCACCCAGAGATACGTCTGGAGGTCCAGGCGATGACCCGACCAGCGCGCGACGGCGGCGCCCAGCGCGACGCCCGCGAACCCGCCGTAGAGAAACAGCGGCCGCGAGAGCCGGACGAAGGCTCGCAGGTGCGTCACCGGCGCACCCTTTGACGTGAGCCTGTCCTGAGCTTGTCGAAGGGCAGGCCGCCGCGGTCCGCGCGCCGTACGCGTGCGGCTCGTATGGCGAAGAAGGTGGGATTCATCGGCGTCGGCGCGATGGGGGAGCCGATGGCGGCGTCGCTGCTGCGGGCCGGGTTCGAAGTGACGGTGTGCGCGCACCGCAACCGCGAGCCGGTCGAACGGCTCCTCGCGCAGGGCGCGCGCGACGGCGGCGATCCGGCGGGCCTCGCCGGCGCGACCGAGGTCGTCGTCACCTGCGTCCCCGACGCGCCGCAGGTCGAGGAGGCGCTTTTCGGCGAGCGCGGCGCGAGCGGCGGCGCCGCGCCGAACGCGCTGTTCATCGACATGTCGACGATCTCGCCGGTCGCGACCCGCGCGTTCGATCAGCGCCTGCGCGCCGGCGGGTTTCGCTTCGCCGACGCACCGGTCTCGGGCGGGCCCGCGCGCGCGAAAACCGGGACGCTGACGATCATGGTGGGCGCGTCGGACGACGACTTTCGCGCCGCCGAGCCGGTGCTGAAAGCAATGGGGACGCCGAACCGCGTCGGCGGCGTCGGCATGGGCGAGGTGGTCAAGCTCGTCAACCAGATCATCATCTCGAACACGATGCTCGCCAACGTCGAAGCGCTCACGTTCGCCGCGAAAGCCGGCGCCGACCTCGACGCGCTGCTGGCGGTGATCGGCACCGCGACCGGCTCGAACTACTTGCTGCAGAACTGGCTTCCGCAAAGCTGGCTGGCGGGCGCGCACAAGCCGGGCTTCATGCTCGACCTGCTGCGCAAAGATCTCGCCGCGGCGCTCGAGTCGGCGCGTGCGCTCGGCGTCCCGATGCCCGCGAGCGGGCTCGCGTACCAGCTCTACACTGCCAGCTCCGGCGAAGGCCATGGCCGCGACGATTACAGCTCGGTGGCGACGTTCTACGAGCGCGCCGCCAAAGTCCAGGTCCGCACAAAGACCGTGGAGGAGCGCCCGGCATGACCACCGTGCTTGCGACGAAGAAGAAGATCCTGCTGGTCGACGACGAGGCCGCGATCGTCCATTCGCTGCGCTACAACTTGGAGAAGAACGGCTACGCGGTGACGACCGCCGGCGACGGCCGCACCGCGGTCGTGCTCGCGCAGACGGAGCATCCTGATCTCGTCGTGCTGGACATCATGCTTCCGCTGCTCGACGGGATGGAGGCGTGCAAGGAGATCCGCAAGACCTCGCGCGTCCCGATCATCATGCTGACCGCGAAGGACCAGGAGTTCGACAAGGTCCTCGCCCTCGAGCTGGGCGCCGACGACTACGTGACCAAGCCGTTCTCGCTCGGCGAGATCATGGCGCGCATCAAAGCCCGGCTGCGCCGCGTCGAGCACGACGCCGAGCACCGCGACGAGTCGATCACCGCCGCCGGGATGACGATCGATCCGGCGCGCCAGCGGCTGGTCGTGCGCGGCCGCGAGGTCGCGCTGGCGCCGAAAGAGTTCCGGCTGCTGCACGTGCTGATGGAGAACCGCGGCCGCATCGTGACCCGCCAGATGCTGCTGGAGAAGGTGTGGGGCTACGACTTCGAGGGCGAGCACCAGACGATCAGCGTCCACATCCGCTGGCTGCGCGAGAAGACCGAGGTCGATCCGAACAACCCGCGGCACATCATTACCGTCCGCAGCCGCGGCTACATGTTCCGTGAATAAGGGAGCTTGCGACGGCTGATCTGGTCGCCGCCGCGCTGGGTGCGCTCGCCGGGATCGCCGCGACGTATGCAGCGTTTCGCGCCGCGGCCGGCTCGCGGACGGCGGCGCAGCGCGAGGTCGCGCCGCCGCCGCCCAGCGCGCCCGACCGCGTGGCGCGGCTCGTCGAAGCCCTGCCGTTCGCGGCGTTCACCGTTGAGCGCAACGGGCGCGTGCGCGTCTTCAACGCCGCCGCCGCGGCGCTGTTCGGGATCGACCGCGGGCGCGCGGTCGGCCGCGCGATGATCGAGATCGTCCCCTCGGTCGAGCTGGAACGGATGGTGCAAAGCGCGATCGCGGGCGAGACGCGCACGCGCGACGTCGTGCTCGGCAGCGGCGCGCGCGACCGCTTCGTCGGCGTGACCGCCCAGCCGTACGAAGGCGGCGCGATCGCGATCGCCGCCGACCGCACCGCGCTGCTCGCCGCAGAGCGCATGCGCAGCGACTTCATCGGCAACGTCTCGCACGAGCTGCGCACCCCGCTCTCGGCGATGAAGCTCATGCTCGAGACGGTCCTGATCTCCGACGACGACGCAGAAGCGCGCGCGCTCTTCCTGCCGCAGATACAGAACGAGGTCGAGCGGATGATCCGGCTCGTGGAAGATCTGCTCGAGCTCGCGCGCTCGGAGTCGGGGACGCTGCCCGTGCGGCGCGAGCGCTTCGACCTGAGCGACGTCGCGACGTCGGCGGTGAACACGTTCGCGCAGCGCGCTGGCGCGCTCGGCGTCGAGCTGGAGCTCGAAGCTCCCGAAGGGGTCGAGGTCGAGGCCGATCGCGGCGCGCTCACCCAAGTCGCGGTGAACCTCGTCGACAACGCGCTGCGCCACACGCCGGCAGCCGGCAGCGTCACCGTCGCCGTGGAGCGCAGCGGCACGGACGCGTTGCTGTCCGTGAAGGACACCGGCGTCGGAATCCCGTTCGCCGACTTGCCGCGCGTGTTCGAGCGCTTCTACGTCGTCGACCGCTCGCGTGCCCGCGAGCACACCGGGACGGGGCTCGGGCTGGCGATCGCCAAGCACCTCGTCGAAGCGCACGGCGGCTCGCTGGTCGCCGAGTCCGTCTACGGGCAAGGCGCGACCTTCACGATGCGCCTTCCGGCCGCCGATGCCCAACATTAAGGCTCCTTAAGCAGAATTTAAAGCCCTCTTACGTTTTGCTTGCGACGATGCACCGCGGGCGGCCGTTGTCCGTGACGGCTCACCTAGCTGTGCATTTTCGTGGAGGAAATCTTTGTGAAGAGGAACGCTGCTCTCGCGGCTCTGCTCCTCGGCTTTTCGGTCGTCGCGTCGTCCGCGCCGGCCTTCGCTGACACCAGCATCACGATCGCCGGTTCGACGGCGCTGTTGCCGCTCGTCAAGGACGCGGCGACCAGTTACCAGCAAAAGAACCCGAGCGTGAAGATCAGCGTGTCGGGCGGCGGTTCGGGTTCCGGCATCGCGCAGGTCGCCGCCAAGGCGATCGACATCGGCGACTCCGACATCACCGCGCCCGGCCATCCCGAGCTGCACGACAACCGCGTCGCCGTGATCGGCTTCGCCATCGTGACGCATCCCGGCCTCGGCGTGAAGAACCTTACCAAAAAGCAGATCCAAGAAATCTTCTCTGGCAAGGCGACGAACTGGAACCAGGTCGGCGGCCCCGATCAGAAGATCGTCGTCGTGAACCGCCCTCGCAGCTCCGGCACCCGCGCCGTCTTCACCAAGACGCTGATGGGCAACGTGCCGATCAACGAGAGCGGGATCACCGAAGACGCGACGGGCACCGTCGTCTCGTTCGTGAAGCAGACGCCCGGCGCGGTGTCGTACGCGGCGTTCAGCGGAACGCGCGGCTCGGGGCTCACCGAGCTCTCCGTCGACGGCGTCGCGCCGAACGACGAGAACATCATCACCGGGAAGTACCCGGTGTGGTCGTACGAGCACATGTTCACGAACGGCCCGCCGACCGGTGAGATCTCGCGCTTCATCGCGTTCGTTCAGAGCTCGCAGGATCTCGTGAAGCGGAACAGCTTTATCCTGATGCGCGACATGAAAGTCACTGAGAACGATCGCTGATCGTCCTGCCGGCAAAGGCCGGCCCGGGCATTAAGGCGCCTTAATCGGCTCTTAACCTCCCCTTATGATTCGGTTGGGACGATGGGCTTCGGCGGTCAAAACGGACCGCCGAAGCCCCGTCTCATTTCGGAGGAACGTTCGGTGAAGCGGAAGCCCGTCCGGGCGGCTCAGCGTACGCCGTGATCGCCGTACAAGCGCGCCGCTCCCGCCGGGTGGAACGCATCGCCCTCGTCGGTCTGCGGGTCGCGGCCGGATTCGTCATCGTTGCGATGGCGGCGCTGCTGGTTTACCTCGCGCTCGAGGGGACGAAGACGTTCTACGTCGACAAGTTCCCGCTCTGGTCGTTCCTGTTCTCGCCGGATTTTTCGCCCGACGCAGGCCATCCGGGCGCGGCCGTCTACATCGCCGGCACGATCGCCGTCACCGTGTTCGCGATCGCGGTCGGCGGCCCGTTCGGCATCGCGGTCGGCGTCTTTCTCGCCGAGATCGCGCCGTACCGGATGACGCAGATCCTCAAACCCGCGATCGAGGTGATGGTGGGGATCCCGTCGGTCGTCTACGGCTGGCTCGGCTTGACGCTGCTGGTCCCGCTGATCCGCACGCACACGAGCTCGCCGAGCGGCTTCGGTTTGGCCGGGGCGGGAATCGTTCTGGCGATCATGATCCTTCCCACCGTGATCACGCTCAGCGAGGATGCGTTCCGCTCGCTGCCGGGCTCGCTCGCTGAAGGCTCGCTGGCGCTCGGCGCGACGCGCTGGCAGACGATCACGCGCGTACTGCTGCCGAGCGCGGCGAGCGGTCTCGCCGTGGCACTGATCCTCGGGATCGCGCGCGCGGTCGGCGAGACGCTTGCGATTCAGATGGTGATCGGCAACTCGACGCAGTTCCCGCAAGGGCTCTTCGCGCCGACCGCTGCCTTGACGACCGAGATCGTGACCGACATGCCGGGCGCCACCCAGGGCTCGCTGCTGCAGCACGCGCTCTTCTCGATGGCGCTGCTGCTGCTGCTGATCGCGATGGTGCTCATCGTGCTCGTGCGGTTCGCCTTGCGGAAGCGAGCCTGACACGATGGCCGTCGCGGCGCAGCAGGCACCCCGCAGCCTGATCGCATCCGGAAACGTCCGCACCCGCAAGTTCGCCGACGGGCTCGCGACGCTCGTCCTGTGGGCGATGGCCGCGAGCATCATCGTCCTGCTCGCGGCGTTCATCGTCTACATGATCTATCTCGGCGGCCACGCGCTGACGTGGTCGTTCCTCACCCGCCCACCGGCCGAGCACGAGGCGGGCGGCGGGATCGGCCCGGAGATCTTCAACTCGTTCTACATCCTGATCCTCACGCTGTGCTTCACCGTGCCGGTCGCGGTCGCGGCGGGCGTGTTCTTGCAAGAGTACGCACGCCCTGGAACGTTCCGCAGCGTCGTGCAGTTCAGCGCCGAATCGCTCGCAACGGTTCCCTCGGTCGTGATGGGACTCTTCGGCCTACTGATCTTCGTATACACGTTCCATTGGGGTTATACCGCGCTCGGCGGGGCGCTGACGCTCACACTGCTCAACTTGCCCGCGCTGGTGCGCGTGACGCAGGAGGCGCTCGGGAGCGTCCCCGACACGCTGCGCGAGGCGTCCATGGGGCTCGGCGGGACGAAGTGGCAGACGATCACGCGCGTCGTCCTGCCAAGCGCGATCGGGCGGTTGACGACCGGGATCGTGCTGATCGCCGGCCGTATCTACGGCGAGACGGCCGCGCTGATCTTCACGGCGGGCGTGAGCGTCACCGGAAATCATCCCTACGACCTCAACCCGTTCCACACCGCCGAGACGCTCGCCGTCCACGTCTGGTACACGCACTCCGAATCGGTCGTCCCCGATGTCGACCGCATCGGAAACGGCTCGGCGCTCGTTCTGCTGATCATGGTCCTCGTTTTCAACGTGGGGGCGCGCATCGTAGGCCGCATGCTGACCAAACGCTTCACCGGGAGAGCTTCGTGATCGAGTCGCCCGCCCAGACAGCCGCGCCGATCCAAGACAAAATCGTCGCGGACGACGTCGACGTGTTCTACGGCTCGTTTCAGGCGATCAAGAGCGCGACCCTGGCGATGAAGGCGCAGCACGTCACCGCGCTGATCGGGCCGTCGGGCTGCGGGAAGTCGACTTTTCTGCGCGCGCTCAACCGCATGCACGACTTGACGCCCGGCGCGCGCGTCACGGGCGAAGTGCTGCTCGACGGCGAGAACATTTACGGGGCCGACGCCGATCCGGTCGTGATCCGGCACCGCATCGGGATGGTGTTCCAGCGCCCCAACCCGTTCCCGAAGACGATCTACGAGAACGTCGTCTACGGCCCGCGCATTCACGGCGAGAACAACAAGCGGAAGCTGGAGGAGATCGCGGAGCGCGCACTGCGACAAGCGGCGCTTTGGGACGAGGTCAAGGACCGGCTCTCACGCTCGGCGCTCGACCTCTCCGGCGGGCAGCAGCAGCGGCTGTGCATCGCGCGCGCCGTCGCGCTCGACCCGGAGGTGATCTTGATGGACGAGCCGGCCTCCGCGCTCGACCCGATCGCGACCTCGAAGATCGAGGACTTGATCGGACAGCTCACCGAGAAGTTCACGGTCGTCATCGTGACCCACTCGATGCAGCAGGCCGCGCGCATCTCGGACTACACCGCGTTCTTCCACCTCGGCGAGATCGTCGAGGTCGGGCCGACCAACCAGATCTTCACCCACCCGAAAGAGAAGCGCACCGAAGACTACATCACCGGCCGCTTTGGCTAGGAGGCGCCGATGATCGTCCCGTTGCTGCTCGCGGTCGACTTCATGAACATCACCTACCCGACGAACCCGTGCGCGCAGAACGTGCCGGTCCCGGTGGTGATGCGCAAGGGATCTTTCTCGTACTTCGACGCGAAGATGGCGGCCGGATTCGACCTGCACGTCGATGCGGTGAAAGAAGGCTCGCTCCAACCGGGGACGCGGCAGGCCGCGGTCGTGCTGGCGTGCGATTTTCCGGTCGGCGGAACGGCGGCGGCGTATCTCTTCGACGAGCGCAAGAACGGCGCGGTGCTGCTGGGACGGATCGCCACCGCCGACTGGGGTCCGGACTGGGGCGCCGGCTCGAGCTCGATCCGGCTGCGCTTCGCGAACCGGCTGCTCTACGTGGAGCAATGCGACGGCACCTCGTGCGCGCAGCGCGCACTGACGACGTACGCGCTGCGCCGCGGAAAGCTCGTGACCGTGCGGCGGCTACTTCTTTAGATCACCGCAGGCGACGTACTTCGGGATCTCGTTCGCCGACTTGTGGACGTTGACCGCGAGGTCGCCGGCCGTCAGCTGCGCGATCGGCACGTCGATCATGGAGCTCGAGTAACCGTCGACCACCGAAATGAACCGGCCTCCAAGGGAGCAGGTCCCCGGAGCGTACCGACGACCCACGAGGGAAGTGTGAAGCGGTCCGTGAGGGTACAACGTCGCTGCACGCAGCCCCTCGGAGGCGACGCTCTTGCAGATGGCAACGCTCGCAGAAGTTCTGGTCGACGCCGCTCTTGCCGTTCCGAACCTCGACGGAGCTTCGGACGCGCTCGCCGGCGTCGCGAACGAGGCCTATGCGTTGGCCGGCGATGCGGGCCGCACCGTGAAAGACCTGCTGAACGGAACGTGGCTTGGTCACCCGCTCCATCCCGCGATCACCGACGTTCCGGTCGGAGCCTGGACGGCGGCGCTCGTCATGGACCTGCTCGGCGAGCGGCGCGGCGCGAAGATCGCCGTCGGGGTCGGCTTGGCCGGCGCGCTCGGCGCGGCTGCGAGCGGTTTGACGGACTGGCTCGACACGTACGGCCGGCCGCGCCGGCTGGGTCTGGTTCACGCCGCGGTCAACGGAACGGCGACGCTGCTGTACGCCGGGTCGTTCTTCGCGCGCGATCGGTCGCCCGGATTCGGTGTCGCGCTGTCGGCGCTCGGATATGCGGCCGTCTCGCTCGGCGCGCTGTTCGGCGGCGTGATCTCGCTCGACATGCAGATCGGCGTGAACCACGCGCACGCGAACGAGCCGCCGAAAAAAGAGCTCGACGTCGCCGCGCTGACCGACGTCCCGGACGGCGGGATGAAACGCGTCGACGCGAACGGGTATCCGGTATTGCTGACGCGGCGCGGCGACGAGGTTCACGCGATCGCCGCGGTGTGCGCGCATCAAGGCGGACCGCTGGAGAAGGGGAAGTTCGACGGCGACGTCGTGACATGTCCGTGGCACGGTTCGCAGTTCTGCGTGCGCGACGGCGGGATCGTCCACGGCCCGGCCGCCTACCCGCAACCGGCGTTCAACGTCCGCATCGCGGGCGAGCGCGTGCTGATACGAGCCGCCGAAGAGAGCTGAGCGAAATGAGATTCAAATCTGACTGCTGAGGCGCCGAGGGTGCGGTCACGTACTGACAGGGGCGGAGCGGAGCGCTAGTATTGGATAGTCATCCCGGCGCCACTGAGGATTCCGGGTGTTTTGCGTCCTCGCGGCCGGCACGAGGCCGGCTTCCACGGTCACCCTTCATTGTCGATGCTGGAACGGCGCGTCATCGCCCTGACCGGAGATCTCGACGTCTATACGACGCCGACGGCGTGCCGCGTTCTCGACGCGATCGACGGCCCGGCCGTCATCGACCTCTCGGCGGTGCGGCTGCTCGGCGCGGCCGCGCTGGAGGAGCTGGCCCGGGTCGCCCGGCGCGTCGGTCCGCGGAACGTGACGCTCGCCGGCGCGCGCCCGCACGTGCGCCGCGTTCTGGAGATCGTGCGCTTCGACCAGCTCTTCGTCCTCGAATAGGCCCGCCGGCGACACCGGGGTAGGGGCGGAGCCCGTCCGAACAACCGGCTGATGCTTTTTGCGAAGGTCGGCGAAGCGCTGCTGCTGGCGCTGGGGATGGCGTGGCAGGTCGGCTGGAGCCTCGTGCTGGGATTCACGCTGTCGGGTGCGGTTCAGGCGCTGGTCTCGAAGCAGCGGATGCAGGAGGTGCTCGGCCGCGACGGCGTGCGCGAGATCGCGCTCGCCACCGGGTTCGGCGCCGCCAGCTCGTCGTGCTCGTACGCGGCGGCGGCGATGAGCAAGACGCTCTTCAAGAAGGGCGCGGGATTCGTTCCGAGCCTGGCGTTCTTGTTTTCCTCGACGAACCTCGTGCTCGAGCTCGGCATCATCCTGTGGGTCCTGCTCGGCTGGCAGTTCACCGCGGCGGAGTGGGTCGGCGGACTCGTTCTGATCGCGGTGATGACCGCGCTGGTGAAGCTCACGTATCCGAAGCAGCTCATCGAAGCGGCGCGGCGGCACGTCGACGCGGCGACCGGCCACGACCACGGTTCGATGGAAGCGCAGGGCGGTTCGCTCGCCGAGCGGCTGCGCCGGCCCGAGACGCGCGTCGCGATCGCGCAGAACGTCGCGATGGACGCCTCGATGCTGTGGAAGGACCTGGCCGCCGGATTCTTGATCGCCGGCGCGCTCGCCGCGTTCGTGCCGGACGGTGCGTGGAAGACGTTCTTTCTGCACGGCGCCGCGCCGTGGCTGCAGGTCGCCGGCAACGCGCTCGCCGGGCCGCTCATCGCGATCGTCTCGTTCGTCTGCTCGATCGGGAACGTGCCGCTGGCGGCGATTCTGTGGAGCAGCGGGCTCTCGTTCGGCGGCGTGCTGGCGTTCATCTACGCGGATCTCATCGTGCTGCCGCTGCTCGACATCTACCGCCAGTACTACGGCGCCCGCACGATGCTGTACATCTTCGCGCTGTTCTTCGCGACGATCGTGCTCTCGGCGCTGCTCATGGACGGCGCCTTCTCGGCGCTGCACCTCGTCCCGAAACCGAACCCCGGCGCGCGGCACGACCTCGTGTTGTTCTCGTTCAACTACACGTTCTGGCTCAACCTTGCGTTCGGCGCGCTGGCCGCGTACCTGTGGTGGCTGAACCGGCACCATCCGATGGATCATCATGCGCACGCGGGCGGCGATCACGTCCCCGCCGCCCGCGTGCGCTAGCGCGTGGTTCTACCAGACCACGTGCCAGTCGACGATCGGCACCTGGGTGCCGTTCGCGAGCGTGAGGATCCCGTTGCCGTCGGCGTCGGTCGTGAACGTCGCGACCGGCCCGCCGGACGACGTCGTGATCGTACCGTTCACCGTGACGACCCCGTTGCCGTCCGTCGAGCTCGTCACGACGAGCTTGTTGCCGCCGGCGAGCGTGCCGGTGAGGTTGACCGCGGCGAGGTCGCCGTCGGCGTCGAACGTGACGCTGCCGCTGAGCGCCGAGGAGCCGAGCTGCGTTCCGCCCGAGATCGTGAAGGGTGGTGCGCTCGAGAGCGTGAGGCCGTTAAGCGCCGCTTTGAACGACGTCCCGTTGCGCGTGCCGGTGAACGTTGTGTCGTTGTTGGCGTCGGTGGAGACCGTCGCGCTCGCGACCGACTGGTGCCCGTACGAGGCGTTGATCGACGGCTTCGCGTCGTTGACGATCCGGCCGGTCGTCGCGTTGTACGCGCTGGAGTTGAGCGAGGCCGAGTGGCCGAACTGCGCGAGCGGGGTCGACGACGTCCCGGGATAGAACGCCGACGTGACCACCCACGAGCCGTTCGAGCTCGAGCCCGTCAGCGCGTAGTTGCTCTTGCGCACGCCGAGCTGCAGGTGCGCCATGTTGTAGGTCGTCACGGTGCGCGCGACGTTTGCCGTGCCGCCGCTCGAGGAGTACGTCGCGACCGCGTCGCGTTCGGGGTTGGTGCAGGCGTCGTCGTAGTAGTGGATCGTCTCGACCGTCACCGAGCCGTCCGGGTTGACGGTGACGGTGCGCGTGGTGCGGTGCTTGCACGCGTGCGGCAGCGACTGCACGCTGCGTTTCGAGGACGACGTGCCGAGCGAGCCGTTTCCGACCGCGGCGTCGGTCTCGCCGGTGTCGACCGGTTCGAAGGCGGCGTCGGTGCCGCTTTGCGCGGAGTCCTGTGGGCTGAGCGAGTTTCCGGCCGGCGGCGGGGCCGGGGCGCCGGGGAGTGCGGACGACGACGTGCCGCCGCCTCCGCCGCATCCTGCCAGAAGCGCCGCGGCGCACAGCGCCGCGAGAATCGGTGTACGCATATGTGACCTCATGTCGAAGAGTGCGCGAGCTCGAGACGGCACCTATGCGCCGGCTCTGCACGACTCAGCGTACGCTGCGGAGACCACCGCTGCATTGGACGCGGCTGATAGCGGGATGAGACTTTGATTATGCTCTCAGCGGACGAGCGGTCCGAACAGCGGCACCATCGGAACGACCGCGTCGTCGCCGGCGTGGCGCAAGTGATCGAGACCGAACGCGTCCTCGATCGTGCGCAACAAACTGTAATGGTCGTACGGTGTGTCGTCGCTCACACCGCGTGGTCCGTGATTGGTGATCACGATCGTCGCAATGTGACCGCCGCCGGGGTTGTGGGCGTCGACGACACAGCAGGAGTGCACCGCGCCGGCGACGCGGTCGGCACCGCCGTCCTCGTCCCAGGTGATCACGATCGCGGTGTTGCCGCTCGCCCACGCCGGCGAGGCCTGGATAGCCGCGACGAGCTGTGCGGCGACGCGGTCGCCGCGCGCGATGGCGCCGCTCGGATCGGCGCAATCGGCCGGCACGCCGTTCCCTTCGTTCGCGTCGATGCCGTGCATCTCGTTGCACTGGTTCGGAATCACCAGCGAGAACGCGGGCAGCGCGCCCGCGCTTAGGTCCCGGCGCCAAGCGTCGAAGCCAACCAGATGCTCGGCGCGCTGCGGGTCCTCGATCGTGCTCTTGAAGTTCGTGAATCCCGTGTGCTTCGCGGCGTAGAGCGCCGGTGGGCGCGTCGCGGTCCCCGTGGAGATGATCGCGTCGGAACCGTCTTGCGGGATGTCTTCGAGGTACGCGCGCCAGTCGAGTCCTTTCGCGCGCAGTTGCGTCCCTAGATTCGGCGCATCGATCAGGTGTGCCGGGTACCCGGGTGCGTTGGCATGCGAGCAGAACGGGCGCGCCGAGGCGGGAACGCAATACCACGCATCGTCGTCGTTGATACCGTACGTGTCTCCGCCGAGCAGCGCGACGTAGTTTCCCTCGCTCGGATGAACCTCGGCGAACATCTGCCTCGCCGAGCCGTACTCCTTGGCCAGGCGGGTGAGATTGGGCGCCAGTCCGCGCTCGAGGATCGTGCTGTAGCCCTTGTTCTCTTCGACGACGACCACGACGTGGTCGTAGCGCGGAACGGCGGGCGCGGCCGGCGCAGCGCCCGACGCTCCCGCGACGAGCGCTGCAAGAAGGATAAGCTTCTCATAACGTTTCATTAATATGCTCTTAACTCGCGTTTTCGGCGGGACGGCGGCTGATGAAGCGACGGTGGTTCGAAATCGTGGCGGCGCTCGCACTCATGGCGCTCGTTCCGGGTCTCTCCGGTCCGGCGAGTGGACGCACGGGCGCCGACGGTCCGCCGTCCTCGCTCGTCTTGATCGCCGGCGATCTCGACGGGACGCCGGCCTACGGCTGCGGGGTGATGGTCGCCGAGAACCGCGACGCGGTGACGATCGTCACTGCCGCGCACAATCTTCAGATGAGGCGCCGGGTCGTCGTCACGGCTGCCGGAGAGCGTCTGCGCGTCATGGCGGCGCGCAGCGTCGCCGGCCACGACGTCGCGCTGATAACGGCCGAACGGCCGTGGCGGGCGTACGCGATCGCGCGCGTGGCCGACCGGCCCGCACCCGGCACGCGCGTGCACGTGTGGGGGCCGGTCAAAAACGAGCCGTTCACCCTGCAAGACGGCATCGTTCGCGAGATCGATCCGCGCGTGAACGATCTGCCCCCGGGCGCCTTCGCGATCGACTGCGCCGAGTGCGGTCACGGCGATTCGGGTAGTGGGGTGTTCGACGGCGACGAGAGTCTCCTCGGAATCGTGACAGCCTCCTACTCGGCCGGCAACCGGCGGCTGTTCGTGCTCGGCGAGCACTACTTGCCTGAGGTCGCCTCACATCCGGTGCGAGAGGGTCAGGGTCAGCTGGGCGGGCGCCAAGCCGAAGCGCTCCGCTGACGCGTTGCCGCTCACGTACTGGGCGAGCCCGTTCGGCGCGTCGCTGAAGAACGGGTTTTCGGGGGTGAACGAGCCCTGACCGATCCGGCCGAAGACGTCGACGGCGTTGTTGAAGATGTTCGTGCCGCCCAACGTCACGTAGGTGTTCCGCCGGCGGTCCAGCGCACGGCTCAGAAACGCGTTGCTGTACCAGTACGACGGGCGGTCGTAGTTGTTGTTGAACTCGACGTAGTAGTTGTCGATCCGGAACTCCCATGGCCCCGGCGCCACGTCGAGCGAGACCGTCGCCTTGTGCAGCGGAACGCCTGCGACTTGCGTGCCGTTCGTGACGGTCGGGTTGTTCTGCAGGATGAAGTCGTTCAGACCCGTTTGGACGGAGGACGTGATCGTGTACGCATAGTCGACGTAAGCGACCCGGTTGATGCGCGCGCGCCCACTGAGCTCGATACCCCGGGCGAGGGCGTGCGCGGCGTTGTACGTCGTGCCGACCGAGAGGTAGTTCAAGACGCTCTGGCTGTTGAGGTTCAAGCCGCACTGGTTGTTGAGGTGCGAGATGTACGTCTGCAACGCCTGACCGGTGAAGACGACGTTGCCGGCGCCGAACGCGGTGAGCGGCTCCGAGGAGGAGAAGAGTTGGTTCTTCACCGCGGTGACGTAGGCGTTGACGTTCACGCTGCCGTCGCCTGCGAAGCGGTGACCGTAGCCGAGCTCGAAGTCATTGGCGCTTTCGCCGAGCAAGGCCGGGTTGCCGCCGGTCGTGACTTGGTTGAAGCCGTTGCAGCTCACCGCCGTCAGCGACGATCCGGGATCGTTCGCGATCGCGACGCCGCTCGCTTTGAGCGAGGGCGCCGGGGCGCCGTCGGAGCGCCCGTAGGTGAGCCGGACGACGTCGTTGTGGGTCGGGCGGTACAGCGCGGTCACGCGCGGGTCGAACGTCGTTTTTTGGGTGACGCTCGAGCGCTTGATCCACGCGTTCGCAAACAGCGAGAGCGCGTCGGAGAAGCGGTAGGTGTCCCTGACGAAGGCGCTTCCCTCGCCGAAGAACGCGGTCGGGTCCGGCCGGAAGACGAAGGCGTTGTTGTCGAACGTGTTCCCGGTCTGCAGCTGGTGCTGGACATAGTAGCCGAAGCCGAAGTCGTTCCGGTTGCCGATGATGTCGTCGGCGATCAGGAAGCCTTTGGTGTTGTAGAAGTTCGCGAACAGCGGCGAGCCGAGCGTCTGCCCCGCGGCATTGTAGCCGCCGGCGATCGAGCTGTCCTTCCAATAGACGTAGTTGTTGTAGAAGCCGTCGACGGTGATGTTGTGAACCTTCGCGACGACCGTGTTGAACCGCAGATGGTAGTCGCGCATGCTGGTCGAGCGCTGGCGGCCGGCGCCGCCGCCGTCCGGTCCCGAAGATGCGGCCGCGAACTGCTGGGCGGTGTAGCACGCGGTCGTGTTCGCGACCGGATCGGTGGTGACGGTGTAGCCGCCGGCTCCGCCGGGGAGGGTGCACGTCGTCGGCGAGGCTTGAATCTTCGCCAGGCGCGAGCTGTACGGGAGGAAGTCGTTGTCGCCGTTGCCGGTCGAGTCGCCCCACTGCACCCCGACGTAGGCCGTCGCGGTCAGGGCGGAAACCGGGCTGAGGTTGTAGCGCAGCTTGGCGACGTCGCTCGTGAGCTTGACGTTCTGGCTGACGGCGTACGTCGAGACCGCTGCGTTGCACGCGCTGACGTCGTTGCCGCTCGAGTTGTTGCACGCGCCGGGCGGATTGACGGAGCGCGCGTCGACGTTGGAAGGGCGCGCGCTTTGGAAGAGCTGGCCGGGATGAAAGTCGCCGTACTCGCCGGCGACCGCCGCGGCGAACGCGTATCCGAGCCGGTTCACCGTGCCGGTCGCGGAGACGCCCGTCATGAGCTTGCCGAAGCCGCCGATCTCCTGCTGGAACGACGCGTGCGGACGCTGCGTCGGGTTGAGCGTCTGCAGATCGATCGAGCCGCCGAACGTGTCGCTCCCGTATAACCCTTGCGCGCCCGAGCCGTAGGTCACGTTGACGTTGCTCAGGCCGAATGTAGGCGTGTCGGCAAGGTTGAAGCCGCCGTTGCCGCCGGGCAGAACGCCGAGCGGGCCAACGGGGTGTCCGTCGAGCAGCACCTGCGTTTCGGAAGGGCCGAAGCCGCGGATCGCCGCGTACGTGTCGTCGCCCACCGACGAGCTCGTTTTGATCTCTAGTCCCGGCAGCGTTTCGAGCTGATCGACGACGCGCTGCTGGCCGGTCCGCAAGAGGTTTTCGACGCTGATGTCTTGGCTGATCGTCGTTGCGGCGGCGAGCGCGTTGTGCCCCGACGCTGCGGTTCGGCCGATCACTTGCAGCTGCGAGCCGCCGGTATCGGCGCGAATGAGCGCCGCGTTGAGGACCACGGTCGCGTTGCCGCTCGCGACCGCGACGCCGGCGCTCTGCGCCGGCGTGTACCCGTTCGCCGCGATGCTCAGATCGTAGACCGCGGGCTGCACGTTCGGGATCGTGTAGCGACCGTCTCCGTTGGTGGTGGTTCGCGCGACCGGCGTTCCGCCGTGGCTGAGGACGACCGCTGCGCCGACGACGGGCAGCGCCGTGCGCTGATCGAGAACTTGGCCGGTTATCGACGCCGCAGCACTTTGCGCAAGAACGGGGTTTGACGTGAAAAGCAGCGCGGCGCCGAGGAGCGCCGCGACCGCGCGTACGATCGCTTTCATGATGGGCCCATCGTTGCGCGAACCGGATTAATGGGCCGCTAAGTGGGGCTTAAGGCTGCGTTATGCGCGCAAATCGGTGGATGAAACGCGCACCCGCAGGCCGAAGCCGTGGCGCCGATGACTTCCACCGCGACCGAGCGAGCGGCACCCGCCTCGGCGATTCCGGAGACGATGCGCGCGCTGCGCAAGACCGCCGCCGCGCCGGGGTTCACCCTGCAGCACGTGCCCGTCCCCGCGATCGGGCCGAGCGACGTGCTGATTCGGGTCAAAGCGGTCGGGCTGTGCGGCACGGATCTACACATCTACTCCTGGGACCACTGGGCGGAGCGGCGCGTGAAGCCGCCGCTCACGATCGGCCACGAGTTCATGGGCGAAGTGGCCGCGGTCGGCGCCGCGGTGAAGGCCGTGCGCGCCGGCGACCGCGTCTCGGCGGAGGGGCACATCGCGTGCGGGGTCTGTTCGCTGTGCCGCACCGGACAGGCGCACATCTGCGAGCACGTCGAGATCATCGGAGTCGACACCGACGGCGCGTTCGCCGACTACATTCGCATGCCGGAGTCGAACGTGTGGAAGCTCGACCCGGCGATCCCCGACAGCTGGGCCGCGGTGTTCGACCCGCTGGGCAACGCCGTCCACACCGTGATGGCGGCCGACGTCTCGGTGAAGTCGGTCGCGATCACCGGCGTCGGCTCGATCGGGCTGATGGCGATCCCGGTCGCGCGCGCCGCCGGCGCGGCGAAAGTCTTCGCGATCGACGTGAACCCGCAGAAGCTCGAGCTCGCGAAACGGGTCGGCGCGGACGCGACGTTCTCGGCGGCGCAACCGGATCTCGTCGCGGAGATCGTGCGCCGGACCGGCGGCGACGGGGTCGACGTGCTGCTCGAGATGTCGGGTTCGGGACAGGCGATCGACAACGGGCTCGCGATGGTCCGCAACGGCGGCGTCGCGGCGCTGCTCGGGATTCCGTCCGACGAGGTCGAGATCAACCTCGCCGAACGGATCATCTTCAAAGGGCTGACCGTGCTCGGGATCAACGGCCGCCGGATGTTCGAAACCTGGTACCAGACGCAGGCGCTCGTCACCAGCGGCCGCGTCGATCTGACCCCGATCATCACGCACGAGCTGCGTTTCGAGGAGTTCGACCGCGCGTTCGGCTTGATGAAGTCCGGTGAAGCGGCGAAGATCGTGCTTCACCTCGTCTGACGGCTACGCCGACTTGGCCTCCAGCTCGTAGAACGTGCGCGCCGGCGCGGCCGGCTCGAACGTTCCCGTCTCGACGCGCGGGCGGCGCGTGCGCGCCTGCAGCGCCGCGGCACGTTCCACCAGCAGCGGCTGCTCGCGGCTGATCGCGACGTGGCTGCGCTCGGCGTAGCGGACGAGCTCCGCGAGGTCGTTCACGACGAGCGCGTCGTTCGGCTGCGCCGACCACGGCCGCACCGCGACCGGGAAGCCGAGCTCGCGCGCGGCGCGGCGCGCCTCGCGGAACGTGGTCGCCGCGCGCAGCTCCTCTTCCGCAACGATGCTCCGCCCGCGGGCCAGCATGTCGGGAACGACGACGTCGTCGACGAACTGCGCGAACGCGGCCGCGACCTCGGCCGGATCGGAGAAGCGCACGTAGCGCACTTGGGCGAGGTCGTCGAGATCGCGCAGCAGCGTCGTCTTGATCTCGGCCTGGTCCCACACCGCGAACAGCATTGGAATGCGGCGCCCGCCGTAGATGTTGTACGCGACTTCGAACGCGCCGCTCTCGCTCAAGCCCGTCCGCACGACCAGCATGACGTCGGCGCTCGCGAGCAGCTTGAGCCGCGTCTCGCGGAAGCGCCGCGGCGCGAACGCGCTCCCCGAGTCGCTGGTGAACGCCTCGCGGAAGCTCGCGTTGTCATGCGCTTTCGTCCCGGTCAGCAGGTCGAGAGCGTAGCGGCGGTCTCCGACGAGCCCGCCGATTCCGTCGAGCGCGGCTTGCACGACGCGCGCTTCGCGTTCGGTCGTTTGCGTGAGGGGTTGCCGAACGAAAACCTTGATCGCCATAATGTCGAACCACCCGTTTTCCGACAGTTACGAATGTCGCGGTGCTGAAAGCGCGCCGCGTGCCCCTATTACAACCGCCCGGGCGTCCGGAAGTCAATAGGGACCATTGGCCTTTCGGAACTGGGTGGTGCGGCTCACAAAGCTTGCCTGCTTGGAAACCGTGCGCGGCGTTCCGAAGCGAGACTGCGATGAACGCCGCCTTCGAAGCCCGCCTCAACGCCGACCTCGACGCCCTGCGCGCCGCCGGGACGTACAAGCGCCTGCGCCACCTCACCGGGCCGATGGCCGCCGAGGTGCACATGGAGGAGGCGGGCGACGTGATCGTCCTCTCCTCGAACAACTATCTCGGCTTGGCGGACCATCCGGACGTCGTCGCCGCCGGGATCGCGGGGCTCAAGAAGTACGGCGCCGGCACCGCCTCGGTGCGCTTCATCTGCGGCACCTTCGACGTGCACCGCGAGCTCGAGGAGAAGATCGCGGCGGTGTTCGGCTTCGAAGCGGCGCTCTCGTACGTCTCGTGCTGGACCGCGAACGAGGGACTCATCCCGACGATCGCGACCGCCGGCAACACGATCATCAGCGACGAGCTGAACCACGCCTCGATCATCGACGGCTGCCGGCTCGCCGGCGCGAAGCGCGCGCGCTACAAGCACGGCGACATGGCGGATCTGGAGCAGAAGCTGCGCGAAGCCGAAGGAACCGCGTTCATCGTGACCGACGGCGTCTTCTCGATGGAAGGCTCGATCGCGAAACTTCCCGAGATCGTCGAGCTCGCGCGCAAGTACGGCGCGGTGACGATCGTCGACGACTCGCACGGCACCGGCGTGATGGGCAGGACCGGGCGCGGCACGATCGAGCACTTCGGGCTTGAGGGCAAGATCGACATCCTCACCGGGACGCTGGGCAAAGCGCTCGGCGGCGCGGCCGGCGGTTTCGTCGCCGGATCGAAAGCGCTGGTCGACACGCTGGTGCAGCGCTCGCGCACGCAGCTGTTCTCGAACGCGCTGCCGGCGACCGTCGCCGCCAGCGCGCTCAAAGCGATCGAGATCCTGGAGTCGCAGCCGCAGCTCGTCGAGCAGCAGCGCGAGAACACGCGCTACTTCCGCGACGGTTTGAAACGGCTCGGCTTCAAGCCGCTCGAGGGGCCGAGCGCGATCGTCCCGATCATCGTCGGCGACACCGCGTTCGCGATCGCGATGAGCGACCGGCTGCTGCAGGAGGGCGTGTTCGTGACCGGGTTCGGCTTCCCGGTCGTCCCCGAAGGGACGGCGCGCGTGCGCGTGCAGATCTCGAGCGCGCTGACTCGCGAAGAGCTCGACCGCGCGCTTGCCGCCTTCGAGAAGATCGGCCGCGCGCTCGGCGTGATCGCGAGTACCGTCACCGCCTAAACAGGTGTAGCCCGGGGCCCGGCGGGGGACGACTTTTGTCGTTATGCCGACCGCAATGCTTCGCGCGGCGACGGCGCTCATCGCGCTCGCCGCCTTGCTTCCTCTCGCCGCCGCCGCCGCCACCAAACCGTTCACCGGCCCCGCCGGCTGGGAGCACAACGTGGCGCTCGCCGCGACGCCGCAAAATCCGCGCGCCTCGGAGACCTGGCGCAAGAGCGACGGCGAGCTTCTCACGTACCTCGCCGACGGCGGGACGGTGTACGACGACACCGTCGCGCTCGTCAAGAAGAACATCGCGGACAACGCGTTCAAGACGAGCCTCGACACCGATCGCAAGTGCGAGGGCCGCCGCGCGCACGAGCTCGAGATGACGTTCGGAACGTCGGTCGTCCATCAGCTGATCGTCGACGATGCGCCGGGCGTGACGAAGCTGACGTACACGCGCAATCAAGGCGTCCCGATGGATCCGGACGTCACCGCCGCGCTCAACGCGTACTGCGGCCCTTCGACGTAGCACACAGCGCAAGAACTGCCACGGAAGCGCACTACGGTCCGGCGACAAACGTTGCCGGACTTTTACGTTGGTGTGACGAGCGGCACGTACGCCGTGCCGCCGTTAGGTGTACCATCGCCGTGGGACCCAACGGGGTGTTCGGTCTCCGACACGATCTGGCACACCTGCCGACGGGGTCCGCTCACACAGAAAGGACCCATAGTCTCATGCGCAAGTCTCTTGCGGTTTTTCCGCTTTTGGCGCTGCTTGCCGCGTGTTCCGGCGGCGGCGCGAACCAAACGATGCTGCCCGGGATGCCGGGTGCCGGCAGCACGCACCAGAGTGGCGGCGCGGCGCGCCACGCGATGTCGACGACGACGATCAACTACATCCTCGGCTCGGCGAGCTATCCGTCGGGCTACAATCCGACCTGCGGAACCCACCTCAACCTCTACCAGACCAACGGCATCTCCGTGTGGGGTCCGGTCTTCTCGACCGGCGGCGGCGAGGAGTGGGTGACCTACGTCGGCCCCTGCCATGCGGCGGCCGGCGACTCGATGACCGCGACGCTGGTCGACGTCTACGGCCACCTGACGTTCCCCTCGCATCCGAGCCCGGGTAACTTCAGCATCAACGACACCGGCCAAGACTCGCACGCGACGCTCACGGTCACCGACAACACGACCGGCGCGTCGATCACGACGGACGTCTGGTACTCCTACTAGCGCCTAACACGCCCGCGCGAAAGCGAACAGGTTCGAGAAGCATTCACTTCTCGGACCTGTTCCGTTTGTTTCCGAAGGCGAGGCGGCGACATGCTGGAAGAAGAGATAGAAAGCCGGTCGAAACGCTGCTCATGCGTCGTCGCTCTCGGCAATCGAAATGGCCACCATCGCGGTCACACATAGGTGCGGCGATCAACAAGGCAATCTTGGAGGAAGATTGGGCCGGCGCGCGAGCTCTCATCGAGCGCGAGCTGGAGCTGCGTCCCGACAGTCATTGGTTCTGGAACCGTCTGGCGCTCACGTATTACGAACAATTCGAGTACGCTCGCGCGCTCGAGTTCGACCAAAGAGCGAAGGCGCTCGCGCCGGACTGTCCGCTCGTTCTTTGGGGCTACGCGGGGTCGCTGCAGATGCTTGACCGCCCGAAAGAAGCGATTGAGGTCTACCAGGAGATCATCGACCGCGGCATCCAAGCGTTGGCGACGGACCCGTGCGGGGAAGGCTACGCGCGCGCCTGCGGCTTGTTCGTAGACAGCCTTTATCGTTCGGCTCAGTGCTGGCGCGCATTGGGCGACCGGGAGCGCGCCCGGGCTCTCGTCGAGCAAAGTCTCGCGAAACGAGGGGTGGGCTGCGAATCGATCTACACGGACTCCGAAATCGAAAAGTTCGCGGCTCGGCTCGGCTGAACGGTTCTCCCAAGCCCTGAAGATGGGCGCCGGCGACTGGGACTCGCATCAGGGCCGACGTAAGACAGGGCGGTGGAAGTGCTAGGATGTGGTTGTGGACGAATCGGACGACACAGAACCGACCGCTGACGCTACACGGGTTGCGACGTTCAGTATAGACGTAACGTTTTCACCGCGCACGATAGACCCAGACGCCATATCGCAGCGTCTGGGACTGGCGCCGACATGGATGTGGCGCGCCGGCGAGCGAGTTCGCAATCCGAATGGGTCTGTACGTCCGCATCCCGCGCGCGAGTCGCGCTGGACTCTGGCCCTCGCCTACTTTGACCGCAGAGAGGATGAACTCGATATTTGGAACGAGACTGATGAAGATTTAGGGCCGAGACTCAACGAACGGCTGGCGGCGTTCCTCGAGCCTTTCCTGCGGGAGTCTTCATTTGTCCGCGAAGTGGTGACCGACAGCACCCGGGCACAAATCGTTTTGAACTTCCCAGGCCAGTTCCACTTCGGTTTTCTGGTCGAGCCCGTTACGTTGAGCGCCATCGCCGGGCTGAATCTCGAGTTAGGAATCGAGATCTTTCCGGATTCTGCCGGCCCGCACGTGGAAGGCGACCGCACTGCGGGCGGGCCTCTTCGAATCGTGGGCAATCAAGGGTCGTCGGACGCCTAGCGTTCGCGGCGGCAACCTGTTCCTCTCAGGCGCGTGCGGTCGAGCGGTCACGAAAACGCGGTGATCTGACCGGTGGCTCGCCGTAGCGCGGTCACGCAGCGCGCGGACACGTACGCGCGGTACGTATCGTAGCCATGCAAAACGCGCCCGTCGAGCGGAAAGTCCCACACGGAGGCGCGCGAGCTCCACGATCCGTCCGGCGCCATCGTCGCAAGAAGATGCGCGACCCCGCGCTCCACGGAGGCTGCGGTCCCCGGGTACGCGGCGAGCGAGGCGACGGCGAGTGCCGTCTCGTACGCGTCGCTCTCGGCGCCCCACGATCCGTCGTCGTTCTGCGAGTCGAGGATGAACGAGAGGCCGCGCCGTGCCGAATCCGCCAATCGGGGATAGCGCAGCAGCACGTCGAGCGCGAGATTCGTTCCGAACAGCAGGCTGGGGTAGAAGTACGATCGCCAAAAACCGCTCGCGTCCTGCGTCTGCGGTAGAAGGTCCTGGTTCACGAAGCCCTCGAGGTGCGTGCCCTGGAGCGCGAGGAAGACGTTGAAGTTCACCTCGGGATGCGCGAGAAGGTTGTTCTGCTCCGACCGTTCCGTCGTGAGCGATGTCGAGCCGGGAGAGTCGAACGTCACGAACAATCGCTCCGGCTCGCGATGGAACGCCAGCAGCGGTTCCGGCGTACGGTTCACCTGGAGTCGCCGTAACGTGCGGATGACGTAGGCGGTGTCGTCGGAGTCGACGTGGCGAACCCGGGATCCGTCGGAGTGGTCCGGGGCGGGCGGTGCATAGCCCCACATGCCTCCGTTCTCCTCGGACAGGATCCGGACGAGGATGATCGTTCGGTCGATCTCGTCGAGCAATCCGGTCATCGCGTCCGTGATGAACGACGCCACGAACACGTGTCCTTTGTTCTCGTTGAAGCGTATCCCGTCGCTGCCGACCAAGGCGAGGCCGTACGTACCGGACCGCAGGCGTTCCCGCAGGAACCCCGTCGCTCTTGCGATCGCGGCGTCGAGCGCGCTCTGCTTCAGGTTCGCTTCCACGAGCGGCCGGATTTCGCGCACCTTCATTCCGAGCCTTGAGGTATGAAGAAAACAGGCCCAGCGGCGTTCGTCGCTAGACCTGTGCATGGTTGCGGGGGTCCAGGTTCGGAAAGCGGTTTCTGGTCGAGAAAGTCGGGCGGCCGCCCGCCGTGGTTCAAGAAGCTACCCTCGATGGTTCAGAAAGTCGGGCGTACTATCCTCTCCAAAGGCGTCCTAAACGGCGCGTACGAGAGGAGGGCCCGTTTCCGAGCCCTCCTTCGTCATTGGGCGAGACTGGCGATGTGTTTGGCCAGGATCACCACTGCGTCGAGTGCCTTCACGACGGCTGTCGCTGCGGCTGCGATAGCGGTGACCTGACGTATCTTCTTGGCCATCGTGGCCTCCAAAGGTTTGTCGAGGTCTCCACTCCGCTCACTCCCGTCACGGGAGGCACCGCCGCCTGGGCGGTGCGACATCGGTCCTGCCGATGGGGCTTGTGTCGCGTGAGTCGGCGCGGTTCGAGCCTGTCGAATCCTGACGCCGGCGGGTTCGGTGGAAGTTCCCCCTGAGGCTGTCTCGCCGGTGCACCATCACTCGCTCCGTGGAATCCCTCCGCCTCGCTGCTTCTAGGGCCCGCCGCCAGTGCGGCGCCCATAGCGCTGGTCGTCATGGTGCTGCCGAAACGAGTCGGCGCTTTAGCTGAGTATAGCATTTGATGGGTCAGGCGCTCAATGCACATTTCAAGGCTCCCGACAAGTCTGGTCGCCTGTCCCGTGATTTGGTAGCATGGGTGATCCGGGAACTCGAGCCACCGGGCATTTTGCGGAAGGGTGCAACCTCGGGATCGGGACCTTGATCTAAACCATTGCGAAAGCCGTCGGCGGGCTCTCCCGCCGCTCGTTAGAGTGTGAAGAATCCCCGGACGCGGGATAGGCGCCGCTGACGGGAAGTGCTCCCCGGCATGGATGGGAGCCGTGACCACCGGCACGAGCCTCGTGCGTTTCACACTCCGGACGGCTTCCCGTGGACCAAGGTCTTCCTCCGCCCAACCCTGCCCCGCCGCGCGCGGCGCGCGGTGGCCTGCGCCGCATCCGCGGCCAGGCCATTTTCTCGCGCAGGATCCGCGCCGGCGCATTGTGACGACCGAGACGGCCGCAGGCACCGTCTATCACGTCCCATCCGAGACCGCGCCCGGCGTGGTCTACGACGTCTTCATCGACGACGACGGGCAGTGGGTCTGCGCGCCGTGTCCGGACTGGGCCGCCTGGCGTAAACCCTGCAAGCACGTCTTCGAGGTGCTCCAGCGCTTCTATCCGGCGCTCGCGCCGCCCGTCCCCGAGACCACGCCGTTCGTCAAGAACGGCTGGTACGCCGGCGCCCGCAGCTATCCCCAAGAGTCGTTCCCGTACACCGAAGGCTTGGCCGAAAGCACCCGTCGGGACCACGCGCTCGAGACGCAGGACGAGCGCGTCGAATCGCTGTTGGTCGATCTCGCGTGCGTGGTCAACGAGCGGCATCCGTGGACGCACGACGCGTGGCGTCCGCAGTTGCCGGCGGGCGACAAGGTGCTCCAGAGCGTCCTGCGTGACCAGCACCGTAAGAGCCTGCGCCGCTTCCGGCCAATCCTCAAGCGGCTCAAAGCCGAAGGCAAAATTCGGTTCGCGCCGAGCCGTGGCACCGTTGTGAAATACAACCGCTCGGCTCGGACGCGCGACTACTTGTGGGAGTCGTTCGCCGGGGTGACGGACCCGTTCCGCATCATCGACCAGGACGTCATCGTGGACACGACCGGCTTCTCGCCGTTCTACATATCGAACTGGCGCGACCGTCGTGCCTCGGAGAACGCCGGTCGCCCGCCCTCGGACTACCGCGAGCGGACTGAGTGGTTCAGGGTCCATGCCATCATCGGTCGGACGTCGAAGGCGATCTTGGCGTGGGCGATGACCCCGAACCGTGGTGCGGGCGTCGGCGATTCGAGTCTGCTCGGCGCGCTGCTGAGCGATCTCAAGGCGCGCGGCTTCGAGCCGCGCTACGTCATCGGCGACAACGCTTACGTCACGCCGGAGACCGTCGCCGCTGCTCGTGCGTGTGGCGCCCAACTCGTCTGCCCGCTCAAAGGCCGCAACTTCGACCGAGCCGGCGTACCGCGCGGCGCGGCGGCGGAGATCGAGGCGTTCGCGCGCCGCAATCCCGTTCTCTACGACGAGCTGGTCCGTGCCCGCCAGGCCATCGAAGGTATCTTCTCGGTTGAGAAGCGCCGCGACAACCACGTCGCCTCCGTCGGCTCGAAGACCGAGCGCGCCGCCCATGCGGCGCTGCTGCGGGAAGCCGCGGAGATTTCCGAGCAGGCGACACGCGCTCGGCGGGACGGCCGGGATGATGTAGCCGAGCTCCTCGAGGACCAGCTGGAGGCGCTCAAGGACGAGGCGGCGGCAAGCTCCCTATACGTCTCACGACAGAACGAGATGCTCACGCGGGCGATTCGTCAGGTGCTGAATCAGACCGTGCAGATCGAGCTGCGCTGGAATCGTCGTATCGCGTACACGAAGGGCTCGGTGTTCGGCCCGGTGCGGGAGACGGTCGAATGAGGCCGGTACGGCGCAGTTCGGTCGGCCGTCAATACGACTATCGGAACGACGGGGTGCGCGCGGTCGCGAAGCCGCGCGCGTATCAACCGCGCGTCGGTGGGCCGCCGCTGCTCTTCGCGACCGACGTCCGCATGACGATCCTGGTCACGCTGGCGCTCGCGCGGGGGCCGTTGCGGCAGAAGAACCTCTGGAAGCACCTCGGCAAGTTGGCGAAGACGGCGCTCTATCCGCTGGTCGAGCGCGGACTGGTGGCGATGTGGCGGCTCGGACCGAGCAACGTCTACGTCGCGCTCGACCCATGCCATCCCGCCGCGCAACCGCTGCGCCGGTTCTTGCTGCGCGTCGCGGAGCTCTATCCGGGTTTTGTGACGCCGACGTACGGTGTCGACGACCGCGACGGTGGCGATCCTCCCCTCCGCCCGCGTCGTCGCCGCGATGTGCGATATACATTCGGCGACCCGATTCGCACGATGGTGCTGCTCCTCGTGCACCTGCGTGGCGAACTGGTCGGCGTCGACGCGGAGCGCATCGTGCCATACCTCGAGCGCTGCTCGGTGCGCGACGTGTTGTGGATGTACCGTGCGTTCGGGCTGCTTGAGAGCCGCTACGTGGTACAGAACCGGAGGCACGCCAACGGATTTCGCTTCGACGAGCGGCATCCGTTGGTGCCCTACGTGCAAGAGGTCCTCGCGGCGCTTGACCACGCGATGCCGCAGTGGCGGGTGCGGGAGCGACGCCAGCGGACTGAGGCTATTCCGAAACGGTCGGACCCGCGCCGGGGCCGGCGGAAATCCGGGCAGTGGAAGTGGTGAAGTGAATCAGTTCCAGTGCCAGTTGCTGGTGTCGAAGCCTAGGTCGCTCAATGCCAAAATAGCGTCGCGACCCAGTAGCGGAACAAACCCTGCAGTTGCGGACGGATTGAAGATGACGCTGCTCCTTATTGACCAGCCTTCGATTTCGATGTCGAGCCCGCTCTCGAAGGGCCAAGGACAGTTGTACCAGATGCGGTGCGGTACGTCACGCTTGATTTTGGTTTCCGACCAAGTGCGCTGATTGGCAAGAGAGTGCGGTCAGCGCGTCTGACCCACGGCGCGGGATCAGAAATCGGGCGCCCCGACAAGAGGGCGAGCGTCGCTGGGCGACAGCGCGGCGGCTAACTGCATATTTTGGCTCAGCAGGCGTTGTCTCTCCGAATCTGACTGCGCCTTGCCGGCCGAGATCGCCATAATGCCAAAATAGCCTCCGGTCATTGTTCCAACAAACGTTGTGATTGTTCCGAGCAATGCCACAACGTCCACTGTCGTTTTGTTGGTATTAACGAACACCAGCAAAATTATCAGAGAAACGAGCATGGCAGCGAGTCCAGATATTCCTAGCGCGTAACCCCTTTTTAAGTATTCGCGCTGTATTTCCGTTGAATTCTTATCGCGCTGCAGTTCGATTTCAGCATACAGCTTCACATATGCTTCCTGCGCCTGCCTTCTCTCAAGGTTTCGCTCTTCCCATGATGTTTTATAGCGTTCAAGATCAGCGTCCCGTTCCTCGTCTTTCGAGTCGGGCGCTGGGGGTGTTGGCGCTGGCAGATGATATCGCTCGTCTACCGTGTCGTCCCCGGGTTGGTTAGAGGCAGAGTCACCGTCGTCCATTTCGCCCCACTTTCCGTTCAAATTGGCAAACGCTGCTATCTGTGGACGAACCGCTCCTTCGACGTGCGTCTGTCGTCGTCAGTTCCGTCCTTGGCCATGCAATTTTTCGGGAGACAGCGTCTTCTTGCCCTTGGGTTTCCGTGGAGTCCTGTGGTGCGGGCGATTTGGTCCAGAAAGTCCGCCCCGGAAACGAACAGGTCCAGAAAGTTTGCACTTTCTGGACCTGTACAGGTTGCGGGGGCGAGATTTGAACTCGCGACCTTCGGGTTATGAGCCCGACGAGCTACCGGACTGCTCCACCCCGCGATGGCGACGGTTACTATAACACCGGCGTCGAACGAACGTCAAGGTGCCCGGTCTCAATCTCGCCGCGCTGCCGAAAGTCCAGCTCCACTGCCACCTCGAAGGGACCGTGCGCGCCGAGACCTTTCGCGCGCTCGCGGCCAAGTACGGCGTTGACCTGGGCGAGCGAGCCGATCCGGCGCGCACGTACGCGCTCGACCCGCTGCGGCCGTTTCAAGACTTCCTGCTGCTCTTCGCCAAGGTCGCGGAGACGCTGCGCGCGCCCGCGGACTTCGCGCGGATCGCGCGCGACTACGCGCTCGACGCCGCGGCGCAGGGCGTAGTCTACGCCGAAATCTTCATCTCGCCGTCTGTCTGGACGTTCTTTCACCACGACCTCGACGTGCGGGCCGCCGTGGCCGCGATTCGCGAGGCGCTCGACGAGACCGGGCGCCTGCTCGGCCTTGAGGTGGCGCTGATCGCCGATCTCACCCGCAACTTCGGCCCGGAGCGCGCCGAGCAGTCCGCCCGGGATGCGGTCGCGCTGCGCGACCTGGGCGTGATCGGGATCGGCCTCGGCGGGGACGAGCCGCGCTTCCCGCCGGAGCTCTACGAGCGCGCCTACGCGATCGCGCGCGACGGCGGGCTGCATTGCGTCGCCCACGCCGGCGAGGCGGCCGGGCCGGCGAGCGTCCGGGCGGCGGTCGAGGTGCTGGGCGCCGAGCGGATCGGGCACGGCGTGCGCGCTGTCGAGGACCCGGCCGTCGTGGAGCTGCTGGCGGAGCGGCGGATCCCGCTCGAAATCTGCCCGACTTCTAACGCGCTGACCCAGGCCGCGCCGAAGGACGACACCCATCCGCTCGGCGCGCTGGACGCGGCCGGCTGCGTGGTGACGATCGACGCCGACGATCCGGCGCTGTTCGGGACGTCGCTGCTCGACGAGTACCGCTTCGTCGCCGAGACGTTCGGCGAGGACGCGCTGGTGCGGTTCGCCCGCAACGCGATCGGCGCGTCGTTCGCGCCGCCGGCAACGAAGGCGCGGCTGCACGCGGCGTTCGAGCGCTGGTCCCGGAACTCGGCGCCCGCGGGTCGAATGATCTGAGGCGATGCCCGGTCACACCCATTTCGACGAGTCGACCGAGGAGTATCTCGAGGCGGTCTACCGGCTGGAGCGCGAGGGCCCCGGCGTGACGACCTCCGGCCTCGCGGCCGACCTCGGCGTCGCGCCGGCCTCGGTCTCCGGGATGCTCAAAAAGCTCACCGCCGACGGCTACCTGACGTACGAGGCGCGCGGGACGGCGAAGCTCACCGAGAAAGGGCTGCGCGTCGCGGTGCGGGTGATCCGCCGCAACCGGCTGGCCGAAGTGTTTTTGCAAGACGTGCTCGGGATGCCGTGGGACGAAGTCCACGCCGAAGCGTGCCGCCTCGAGCACGCGATCTCCGAGCGCGTCGAGGAACGGCTGGTCGCGATCCTGGGCGATCCGAAAGTCTGCCCGCACGGACACCCGATCCCGCGCGCCGATCTGAGCGAGCCGGAGCGCGCCGTGACGTACCTCTCCGACGCGCAGCCCGGGACGAGCGTGCGCGTCGTCGAGGTCGTCGAGGACGTGCCGGAGACGCTGCGCTATCTCGACCGGATCGGACTGCGTCCCGGCGCGAGCGTCGACGTCGTCGAGCGCGGCCCGCTGGGCGGGCCGATCACGATCGAAGCGGCGAACGGGCGCACCGCGATCTCGATCGAGCTCGCGCGGCTGATCGCGATCGCTCCGGAGGCGAGCCCGGCGCTCAGCGCGTGAGCCTCACCAACGTTCTCGTCGCGGTCAACGTCGTCGCGTTCGTATGGGAGCTCGCGACGGGCGGGCCCAACGTCGACCACGGCTACCTGTACGGACCCGCCGTCGTGCAGGGCGGCGAGTGGTGGCGGATCGTCACCGCCGCGTTCCTGCACGGCTCGATCGTGCACGTCGGTTTGAACATGCTCGCGCTCTACCAAGTCGGCAACGTCGTCGAAGTCCTGTTCGGAAAGTTCCGCTTTCTGCTGCTCTACGCGCTGGCGATCGCCGGGTCGGGTTTCGCCGTGCTGTACTTCAGCTACAACCAGTACACGCTCGGCGCGAGCGGCGCGATCTTCGGACTGTTCGGCGCGCTCGTCGCGGCCGGGCTGCGCATGGGCGCGCGCGGGCGCGCGCTGGTCGGTCAGGTGATCCCCGTGATCCTGATCAATCTGGTGTTCACGTTCTCGATCCCGAACATCTCCGCCGCCGCGCACGTCGGCGGCTTGATCACCGGTTTTCTCGCCGGGCTGCTGCTGTTTCGCGCGCCGCGCGCGCCGCGGTACGCCTACGCCTACGCCGGCGCGCCGGACGAGAGCGCCCGCGAGGTCGAGACGATCGAGCAGCCGCCCGCGGCGGCGCCTCACGAAGCGGAAGACGCCCCGCCGCTCGAGCTGCGCGACCCGCGCGAATGAAGCTGGTCGACGACGCGTTCGCGCCGGACGGGCCGATCGCGCGCGCGCTGCCGGGGTTCGAGCTGCGCGACGGGCAAGTCCGGATGGCGCGGCTGATCGAGCGCGGTTTCCTGGAGAACGTGCACACGATCGTCGAGGCGGGGACCGGTGTCGGGAAATCGCTTGCATATCTCGTGCCGGCGCTGCGCGCGGGCGCGCGCGTCGTCGTCTCCACCGGGACGATCGCATTGCAGGAGCAGCTCGTCCGCAAGGACATCCCGCTGGTCACGCAAGCGCTCGGCATCGAGGCGCGCGTGGTGCTGCTCAAAGGCCGCAACCACTACTTGTGCAAGGCGAAGTTCGAGAAGGAGAGCGGCGCGCGCCTGATCGCGCCCTCGCTTGCGCTCGAGCGCTTGTGGGACTGGGCGGAGCGAACGGAGACCGGCGACCGCGCCGAGCTCGACTTCACCCCGCGTGCCGAAGACTGGGAGACGCTCGACGCCGACGCCGACGACTGCGTGGGCGAGTACTGCAACCGTTTTGCCGACTGTTTCTTCTTCGCGCGGCGTGACGCGGCGCGCTTCGCCGACGTCGTGGTAGTCAACCACGCGCTGTTCTTCCTCGACCTCGCCAGCGGCGGCGCGCTGCTCCCCGCGTACGACTTCGTCGTACTCGACGAAGCGCACCAAGCCGAGAAGTACGCCACCGCCGCGCTCACCGCGACGCTTTCGCCGGTCTCGGTGAACCGGATGATGCGCAAGCTGCACCGCACGTACGCCGTCCCGGGCGCGCACGACGCCGAGCTCGACGAAGGGATGCGCCGCTTGCAGCAGACGCTCGCGCGCGCTCCCGGCGAGAAGTACCCGATCGCGGCGAACGAAGGCGTCTTCGAGGTGCTGCCGGTGCTGCGCGAAGCGTTCTACCGGCTCGAGAACTGGCTGCACGGCAACTGGAAGGACGGCCTGCGCAAGCCGATCGACAACGAGTCGGAAGCCGAGCGCCGGCGCGATCTCGCGCTGCGCGCCGTCGCCGCGCACGTCGCGACGGTCGACCGGATCGAGAGCGCGGCGCAGCAGGCGCTCAACGGCGCCGTCCCGGCCGACGAGATCGACGCGGTCGCCTGGGTCGAGCGCGGCGAGAGCGGCGAGCGCTACGAGGTCAACGCGGCGCCGTTCTCGGTCGCCGGCTTCCTGCGCGCGACGCTGTTCGCGCGCACGCGCAGCGTCGTGCTCACGAGCGCGACGATCTCCGCGCCGCTGGGCGGCGGGCTGGACGATCCGTTCGCGTTCTTGAAGTCCTCGCTCGGGGTCGACGAGGCGCAGCAGCTCGTCGCGCCCTCGCCGTTCGACTACGCCAAGCAGGCGCGGCTGTACGTCGCGCCGCCGCAGTTCAACCCCAAAGCGGTCGACTTCGCGCGCCGCGCGGCGCCGCTGATCGAGGAGATCCTCGACCGCAGCGGCGGCCGCGCGTTCGTGCTGTTCACCTCGTATGCGCGCTTGCGCGAGGTGTACGGCTTGCTGCGCGAGCGGATCCCGTTCCCGGTGAAAGTGCAGGGCGATCTGCCGCGCTCCGCGCTGCTCGAATGGTTTCGCGCGACGCGGCGAGCGGTGCTGTTCGCGACCGGAACGTTCTGGGAAGGGATCGACGTCGTCGGCGACGCGCTCTCGTGCGTGGTGATCGACCGGCTGCCGTTCCCGTCGCCCTCGGAGCCGCTGGTCGCCGCGCGGATCGCCGCGCTCGAGGCGAACGGGCGCTCGGGTTTCGAGCACTACATGATCCCCAGCGCGATCGTGCGGCTGAAACAGGGCTTCGGGCGGCTGATCCGCTCGACCACCGATCGCGGCGTCGTCGCACTGCTCGACGGCCGCGCGACCGCGATGCGCTACGGCGCGACGATCGTCGACGCGCTCCCGCCCGCGACGCGGATCACCGATCTGGCCGCGCTCGACGAGGTGTTTCGCCGGGCGTGAGCGCGCGGGAGCCCAGCCCCGGCTCGTTCGCTCGGCGAGCGAGCGAGTTTCGGCATGCCCAGGCGTGGGAGATACGACCTGTCGTCTTTGCCGAAATCAAATTGAGGAGCACGCTCGTGACGCAGTTGAAACCCGCTCGCGCGCTCTCCGCGCTGGTCGTCCTCGCCGGCTTCACCGCGGCGACGCTCGCGGTGAACGCGCAAACGCCGCCCGGCCCGCGCGGGGGGCCACCCGGCGGTCCGCCGGGCATGTACGGTGAACGGATGCCGGCCAGCGACGTCGAGTTCGTGCGCGCGCTGGACGGATCGAACACCGCCGAGCTCGACATGGCGAAGTACGTCGTGAACCGTACCAAGGACCCGGCGGTGCACCAGTTCGCGCAGCGCATGATCGACGATCACAGCAGCGCCGCCGTCTCGCTCGAAGCCGCGACGCGCGGAACGAACTTGCGCCCGGCCCCGCGCGACGTCTCGACCAACGGGATGGGCCGGCGGATGATCTCGGTTCTGCAAGGCGACACCGGCCCGCAGATGGACAGTGACTTCATGCGCATGCAGGTCCCGATGCACCGCCGCGCGCTCGCGCTGCTGCAGTGGGAGACGCAGAACGGTCAGAACACCGGTCTGAAAACGCTTGCGACGACGCTGACGCCGACCGTGCAGCAACACCTCCAGCTCGCGCAAACCTATCTCGCCGAGCACAACCTCACGCCGTACACGCCGCCGATGCCGAATCCGGTTCCCGGCCATCCGAATCCGGGCGGTGCGCCCGGGGCCGGCCCCGGCATTCCGAACAACCCGGCCGCGCCGTCGAACGGCGGCTCGACGTCCGGCAACAACAACGGCACCGGCGGCACGACCGGCAACCCCGTCGTCGCGCCGACGAACGCGCCGCTCGGTTCCGGCACGCCGGCCCCCGCACCGGGGACGATCAACTCGCCGGCACCGCTCGCCTCGCCGACCGCGCACCCGTAACCGCGCGCGAAGCACCAACAAAGGAAGGCGTCCCGCGCGTGGGGCGCCTCTTCGTTATGACGTTCGTCATGCCGCGCGGCTGACGCGCGTGCCTGGCCGGTCCACGCGCGCTCTGCGACGATGTGCGCGGAGGACGACATGGACGAAAACCTGATTCCGGCCCGGTTGCGCGGTGTCACCAAACGGTACGGCCTCGTGAGGGCGCTGAGCGAGATCGATCTGGCGCTGCAACCCGGCGAGACGCTCGCGCTGCTCGGCCCGAACGGCGCGGGCAAGACCACCGCGATCAGTGCGCTGCTGGGCCTTATCAAGCCTGACGCCGGCAGCGCGACGCTGTTCGGGCGCTCGCCGCGCGTCGCCGCCAACCGGACGCGGGTTGGCGCGATGCTGCAGGTCTCGGGCGTGCCCGCGACGCTCACGGTCGCCGAGCACGTTCGCCTGTTCTCGGCGTACTATCCGCATCCGCTCTCGCTCGAAGAGACGCTCGAGGCCGCGGGGCTGCGCGGCTTGGAAAAACGTTTGTACGGCACGCTGTCAGGCGGGCAGAAGCAGCGCGTCGCGTTCGCGCTGGCGATCTGCGGCGACCCCGACGCGCTCGTTCTCGATGAGCCCACCTCCGCACTGGACGTCGAGTCGCGGCTCGCGCTGTGGGCGCGGATTCGGGCGTACGTCGCGCGCGGCCGCAGCGTGTTGCTGACCACGCACGACCTCGCCGAAGCCGACGCGCTCGCGGACCGCATCGTCGTGCTCGCCGCCGGTCGCATCGTCGCGGAGGGCAGCGCCGCCGCGATCAAAGCGTGCGCCGGCGGCCGTGCGGCGCTCTCGCTAGAGGACGCATATCTTGCATTGACGCGGGCGCAGCGCCCCGAGGAGGTTCCGGCATGATCGCTCACGTCACGCTCGCCGAGACGCGCGCGGAGCTCACGAAGTACGCCCGGCTCCCCGCCTACCTCCTCCCGACGCTAGCGTTTCCGTGCGGCTTCTACTCGTTCTTCGGCTTGGCGATGGGCGGTTCGCAGCCGATCGGCGCGACGACCGCGGCGACGTACTTGCTCGCGACGCTCGGCGCGTTCGGCGTCATCGGCTGCGCGCTGTTCGGCTTCGCGGTCGGCGTCGCGATCGAGCGCGGACAGGGCTGGCTGCTGGTGAAGCGCGCGAGCCCGATGCCGCTCGCCGCGTACTTCGCCGCGAAGCTGGCGACGACGACGACGTTCGCGGCGATCGTCGTGCTGCTGATGTGCGGCCTCGCTTCCGAGTTCGGCGGGGTGCGCCTTCCGCCGGCGACGTGGCTCGCGCTCGGCGCGGCACTGATCCTCGGCTCGATCCCGTTCGCCGCGCTCGGCTTGGCGCTCGGTTTCATCGCCGGCCCGAACTCGGCGCCGGCGGTCGTGAACGTTATCTACCTGCCGCTCTCGTTCGCTTCAGGTCTGTGGGTGCCGATCGAAGGGCTGCCGCCGGCGATCGCGCACGTCGCGCCGTTCTTGCCGACGTACCATTTGGGGCAGCTCGCGCTCGGAACGATCTCTCCCGGTCACGGTTCGGCCGCCGTGCACGTGCTGATCCTGGCGCTCTGGGCGCTGGCCGGCGTAGCTGCGGCAGCGTACGGAATGAAGCGCGACGAAGGAAGAACGTATGGCTGAGCTGCGGCGGCTGCCGATCATGCAGGAAGGGTTCATGCCCTTCCTGTGGCTGATCTACGCGGTCCCCGTTCCGCTCTCACTGATTGGAAGCAACGCGCCGGCCTGGCTCATCGCACTGCAGCTCGGCGCGTTGCTCGTCTTTCTCGCCGGGTACGTTGTCGGATATGGTTCGTCCGGCTGGCGGGCCATGGCGTTCGTGCTGCTTTTCTTCGCGTTGGGCGTCATCACGTCGCCGACCGATCCGTACGCGATGACCTATTTCATCTACGCCGCTTCGATGCTCGCGTGGGGGCTGCCGGCGCGTGACGCGTATCGCGCGCTCGCGCTCTACGTTCCGCTCGTCGGCGTCGTGTGCTGGCTGCTGCACGTGAGCGTCTACGGCGCGGTGCCGGCGGTCGTCTTCTCCGCGGTCGTCGGCTTCGCGTGCGTCAGCAACGCGGAGCAGAAACGCTCGCACGCGCGGCTCCGCCAGGCGAACGAAGAGATCGAGCGGCTCGCGCAGATTGCCGAGCGCGAGCGCATCGCGCGCGACCTGCACGACGTGCTCGGCCACACCCTCTCGCTGATCGTGCTGAAATCGCAGCTCGCCTCGAAGCTCGCCGAGCGCGATCCGGTACGCGCGTCCGCGGAGATTCGCGAGGTCGAGCAGATCGCGCGCACCTCGCTCGACGAGCTCCGCGAAGCGGTCGCCGGCTACCGCGGGGCCGGCATCGACGAAGAGCTCGCGCACGCGCGCGACGTGTTGGGCTCGGCGGGACTGCGCTTCGAATGCGAAGCCGAGGCGGTCCGGTTGGCGCCCGCGCACGAGAGCGTGCTCGCGCTGGCGATCCGCGAGGCGGTCACGAACGTCGTGCGGCACGCGCGCGCGAGCGCCGTGCGGATGCGGCTCGTCTCCTCCGGCGACGCCTGCCGGTTCGAGATCCACGACGACGGCGTCGGCGGCTCGGCGAACGAAGGGATGGGACTGAGCGGGATGCGCGAGCGCGTCGAATCGCACGGCGGCTCGCTGCAGCGCACCACCGACGGCGGGACGCACTTGGTCGTCACGCTGCCGCTCGAGGCCGGGGCCGCGCGCTGATTCGAATCGTCATCGCCGAGGACCAGCAGCTCGTCGCGGGCGCGCTCGCGGCGCTGCTTCGCCTCGAGCCCGACGTGGAAGTCGTCGCAAACGCGCACGACGGCCCGACGGCGTTGCGGCGCGTCGAGGAACTCGCGCCCGACATCCTACTGTGCGACATCGAGATGCCGCTGCTGAGCGGACTCGAGGTGGCAGCCGAGCTGCGGCGGCGCGCGAGCAAGACGCGCATCGTCATCGTGACGACCTTCGCGCGCCCCGGCTACCTGCGCCGCGCGATGGACGCCGGCGTCGCCGGCTATCTGCTGAAAGACCGTCCGGTCGAAGAGCTGGTCGCCGCCGTGCGCACGGTGCACGCGGGCGGGCGCGCGATCGACCCCAGCCTCGCGGTGCACGCTTGGACCGAGCCCGACCCGCTCACCGACCGCGAGCGCGCCGTCCTGCGCTTGGCCGGCGACGGGCAGTCGTCGGCCGCGATCGGCGCCGCGCTCGGCCTCTCCGAAGGGACCGTGCGCAACTACCTGAGCGAAGCGATCGGCAAGGTCGGTGCCGAGAACCGCACCGAAGCCGCCCGCATCGCCCGCGACCGCGGCTGGCTGTAAACCCGTTGGAGATGTGGCTTGAACGAGCAGCACACAATTCGGTTAGTCGGAGGCAATGCCGACGAGGCAGCGATCTTCACCCTGTTTGACGAGGGCGATAAATGTCGCCTGCGGTGCGATTACCGCGATAAAACCGTTGAAAGCACGGCAACGGATTTCTTCCAAGCTCTCTGCGACGTTCGTAGTCTGTTGGCCGAAGATAGCCTCATTCCGTTTTGCTACGGAGCAAGCCTGAACGTATATCCCTCGGGAATGGCGCGAGATATGGGTCAGGGTCTGAAGGCCTACAAGCTTGCGATGGGCCGGCACACAAGAATTGACGATCTCGTCGAGATATTTGCTGAAGGCCCTGACGTGGTTCCCGCCTCCGTTCCCGCGCAGGAGCAGTTTTACCGCGACTGGCTCGCGTCACCACGCACGTAGACGCTCAACCGTTAGTCTTCCGTTCCGGCTTCGCCCTTGGCGCGCTGCTGCAGCTCCGCGACGACGGTCGAGTCGGCGAGCGTCGTCGTGTCGCCGAGCATTCGCCCTTCGGCGATGTCGCGGAGCAGCCGGCGCACGACCTTACCGGAACGCGTCTTCGGCAGTTCCTGCGCGCCGAACACGATCGTGTCGTCAGGGAAGCAGCGGCGTGCGCGCACAATTTGTTGTTAAGGCCCCAGCGCGGAAGACGCATCCAGCGTCCGACGTGCTGGGGCCTCTGTGTTCGTCAGTGCCCTGGAGGTTGAACGCCTATCGGCAACAGGACATGAGAATATTCCTGATGCGTTAGGTTCGGGTGCCCTCCCATTGGTTCACCGTGCGCCTGAACCAAGTGAAGTCGCCCGTTCGAGTCCACCCTCACCGCCCTCGCCACGCCGACGATCACCATCTGCGGATCAAGGAATTTGAAGGCATGATAGGCCGCCTCGTTTTGGTGGACGGAATCTACGGTGCGCTGATGAGCGCGCTGGAGCGCCGCCGTAAATGCGCTGATCGGCTCTGGTTGAAAAACCGGGACGGAGGGTGTAGCGCTCCGGGCGCCGATCGGCGCGAGGCAGCAGACGGCCGTTCCGACCGCGGGTATGAGCAATTTCCAACTCTTCATCGTTTTGATGCACCCACTGAACTAAGAAAACATAGTATAGCTGCAGTCGGAATCGTACACATCGATTCCCATGCTGAACTCACCCAACACCGTCCCGCTGCGAGAGATTGAGCCGTGGCCCTTCGTGATCTCGATCGTATAGCCACAGTTCGCATTGTATGACGTCACCGCTCCGGGTCCGTTGGGTTGTCCCGCGCATGTAACGCCACTGCCCCCGACATCGTCATAGAACGTTCCGCCGGCACTCGTACATGCATTTTCATCGACCGCATTCGGGGTCGGCTGCGGGGTTGGTGAAGCACCGCCGCCGTCGCCACCGGTGCCCGGTTGGTTGACGAGGTTTTGTGGCGTCCGGTGGGACTGAGTGGGGATAACTTGGCTGGTCGACGAGCAAGCGACGAATGCTGCACACGAAACCAGCGCCAAGGCGGCTGCCAATTGACGGTATCTCAAAAGCTACACCTCGTAAGCTCGAAAAATCCAACAAATTCCATCGCGCGGCCGCGCGCGCCGCATGTTCGACCGAACCCGGGCGCGAGTCCTTCAGCTCGCCTTACGCGTCGTTTACTCGGCGCGGAAAGCACCTTTGACGCGACGGGAGAACGACTTTTCTTCAATTTTAATCGCCGGCGCCGGCGTCTTACCTCGGCAGCTTGCTCCCGTGTGCTGGACAGAGCGGGCATTGAAGCACGTTGCGCTGCGCCAGGCGACGATTACGCTATGGCGCGTGCTTGTCTCAGTCTTCCTTTCCGGCTTCCTCTTTGGCGCGCTGCTGGAGTTCCGCGACGACGGTCGAGTCGGCGAGCGTGGTCGTGTCGCCGAGCATGCGGCCTTCGGCGATGTCGCGGAGCAGCCGGCGCATGATCTTGCCGGAGCGCGTCTTCGGCAGCTCCTGCGTGAACGTCAGGTACTTGGGCCGGCAGAACTTGCCGAGCTTCTCGGCGACGTGATCGCGCAGCTCGTCGGCGAGCGCTTTCGAACCGGTCGTGCCGGCCTTGATCGTGACGAATGCGCAGATCGCCTGCCCGGTGATGTCGTCGTTCTTGCCGGTAACCGCGGCTTCGGCGACGGCGGGATGGTCGACCAGCGCCGACTCGACCTCGGTGGTCGAGATGCGGTGGCCGCTCACGTTCATCACGTCGTCGATGCGGCCCATGAACCAGAAGTCGCCCTCGTCGTCGCGCTTGCAGCCGTCGCCGGC